>JBOHAW010000200.1:0-5324 GCA_050697975.1 Gaiellaceae bacterium | reverse complement strand
CACGTCGGCGAGCGCCTGGCACGGGTGCGTGCTGTCGGTGAGGCCGTTGATCACCGGGATCGCCGCGTTGCGGGCGAGCTCCTCGACGTCGGCCTGCGCGAACGTGCGGATCACGATCGCGTCGAGGTAGCGCGAGAGGACGATCGCCGTGTCGCGGATCGTCTCCCCGCGGCCGAGCTGGAGGTCGCCGGCGGCCAGGTACAGGCCCGTGCCGCCGAGCTGGGCGATCCCGACCTCGAAAGAGACGCGCGTTCGCGTCGACGGCTTCTGGAAGATCATCCCCAGCGTGCGGCCGGGCAGGAGATGGTGCTCCTCGCGCCGCCGCTGCGCCGCCTTCAGCTCGTCGGCCAGCTCGAGCACGGCGCGGAGCTCGTCGGCGCTCCAGTCGGCCACGCGCGTGAAGTGGCGGCCCTTCAGGTGCTCCGAGACGCTGACCAAGGGCCGCAGATCGTACGGGAGAGCGCCTCTTCTTCGTCTTAGCCGTTGCTCAGGAGCCAGAGGCCCCCGACGGTGTAGGCGACCATGAGCACGAGCATTGCGTACTGGGTGCGCAGCGCGGTGCCCGGTGAGCGGAACAGCGCCACCGCGCGGTCGTGCGCGAGCACGAGCCCGATCACGTGGCCGACCACGAGCGCCGCCACCTGCACGTACCAGATCGTGTTCGGCGAGAGCACGGTCAGGTTCGGCTGGTAGTCCCGCGACCCGAAGAGGTCCCAGCCGAAGCCGAACGGATCGGAGACGAGGCGCCGAGTCACCTGGCCCTGGAGCACGAACAGCGAGAAGTAGTGCGCGACGGCGTACGCGAGCGCGATCGGGACGAGGCTCGAGACGAACTCCTCCGCCAGCGAGTCGCGGCGGCCGGAGGCGAGGCGCGCGCCCTCGACCGCGAGCAGGAAGAGGAGGGAGACGGCCGCGACGGCGCCGAGCAGGCCGGCGAGGTTGAAGCCGGTGATGGCGAGGTCCGCGAGGCGCGGCCGCTCGAGCGCGAGCTGCGAGTCGATCGCGAACAACTGCGTCTGCCACCACGTGGTGCGGCTGAACCCGTCGAAGGCGACCGAGCCGAGCATGACGGTCACGAACGCGATCGTTCCGGGACGCTCCTCCCGGCCCGCGAGGCCGCTCAGCGGCATGCGCGCGACGAGCACGCGCCCGCGCCTGTCGAACGGCGAGAGCCGTGCGAGCAGGCCGCAGTACACCGCGAACGCCTCGCCGCCCCCGGTCCAGGCCCGGCGCCCGAACGCGGCCATGCCGAGCCACGTGATCCAGCTGTATAGCGCGATCGCGATCGCGAGCGTGCGCGGGCTCGACGAGTCGGGGTAGGCGAGCTCCAGCGTCGTGAAGGCGAAGAGCAGCACGGCCGCCGGCCAGCGGCCGAGGCGCTCGGGGTAGTCCCACGGCGGCGTCCAGCTACGGCCGAGGCGCCGCCAGGCCCAGGCGACGCCGTCGGCGGCCGCGCGCCACGGGCTCAGGACCGACCAGACGTTCCCGATCAGCACGACCACCGGCACGAGCCCGAGCCAGAACAGCACCCAGACGAAGGTCGGCGCGAGGTTGACCGCGATCGAGTCCTCGCCGAGGACGGCGGCGGCGAAGACGAGCGCCAGGAGGCCGACCGAGAGCAGGCCCAGGACGACCCGCAGCTCGGGCCCGGCGAGGACGCGCTGGAGCCGGGTCGGCAGCGGCCGCCCGGGCTCGCGCTGGGCGAGCAGCGGACGCCGCCAGAGCGCTCCCAGGGCCACGAAGGAGACGATCAGGACGACTCCCGCGCCGTAGAAGAAGAGCCAGAGCGGCACCGGCAGGTCCTTGACCCCGGCGATCCCGTGCGCGAGCGGCAGGCTCATGGCCGCACCTCGAGCTCCGCGATCTGGAGACCGCGGTCCTCGAGCTCGATCTCGAAGCGACCGGGAATCGATGCGCGAAAGCTGATTCGCGCGGGCGCGCCCGGCGCGACGTCGCGCATCAGGTCGTAGCCGTGCACGTGCACGTGGTCGGCGACGTCCGAGCGGACGACGATCCTCACGCGTCGCCCCTTCGTCACCGTGGCGCGGCGAATGCCGCCCTGCGGCGCGCCCCCACGGATGGTGATTCGGACGGTGACGACCTTCGGTTTCGGCGGCGGCGGCGGCGGGGTCGTCTCGGCCGTCGTGAGCGTCTCGACGGTCGCGGTCGTGGCCACCGTCTCGGTCGTCGCCGGCGCGGTGCCGGGTTCCGCCGCGTCGTCGCCGCCCGGCCTCAGCGCCAGGAACAGGACGACCGCGGCGATTCCGCCGGCCGCGAGGATGAGTAGTCGCGTGCTGCGCATCGAAAGCTCCTCAGTCGGGGCGGACGAGCGGCCCGCCCGGTGGGTGCGATCAGATGCGCGCGGGTGGTGCGCGCTGGGCGCGGCTCGGCGAGAACGCCGACCGGGTGCGCAGTGCCGGCACCGGTGCCGGCACCGGGGCGGTGAGCCGGGACAGCCGCTGTGGCTGCCTCAACATTGCGCCGACCGTCTCCGCCGCGCGCAGGAGCGTGCCGGCAAGGACACGCGCGAGCAGAGCGAACGGCACCTGGAGCAGAAGGCCGAGCAGGAAGGTGGGCTCGGGCACGACGTCGAGCGGGAGCGCCAGCCGCTCGAGATGCTCCTGGAGCGCGAACGCGAGCGGGGGTAGCACCGCGAACAGCCAGGGCGACGGCCGGGCGCCCGCCCGTCCGCGCAGCGCGTGCCAGACCGCCGCGCCGACGACGACCGCGAGCCCGGCGCCCGCGAGCAGCGGCAGGTGCGCGAGATAGCCGTGAGCCGCGCGGGTGTGGGGGTCCGGCTCGACGAGGAAGTACGCGGCGGAGTGCGCGGCGAGGCAGCCGGCGAGCGCGACCGGAAGCGAGAGCAGCCAGGTCGAGCGGTCGTTCGTCACGACCCTATGGTGCCAGGCGCGTCCCGGCCCGGCCGGCGAGTGCGTCGGCGAGCCGCTCGGCCGACGTGATCAGCGCCTCGCCGCCGGTGTCCCGCACGAACGCCGCCGCCGCTTCGAGCTTCGTGCCCATCGAACCGGCCGCCAGCTCGGGGGCGAGCCGAACGGCCTCGGCGACGGTCAGGGTCCGCACCTCCTCCTGCTCCGGCGATCCGAAGTGTCGGTACAGCGCCGGCACGTCCGTGATCACCAGCAACCTGCGCGCCCCGATCGCCGTGGCGAGAACGGTCGAGGCGCGGTCCTTGTCGATCACGGCGTCGACGCCCTCGAGCCGCCCGCCCTCCCGCGTGACCGGGATGCCGCCGCCGCCGCAGGCGATCGCGACCGTGCCGGCGTCGAGCAGCGCCCGGATCGCGTCGAGCTCGACGACCTCGAGCGGCGCCGGCGAAGGGACGACGCGCTGCCACCCGCGTCCCGCGTCGTTCGCCACCGTCCAGCCGCGCTCACGCTCGAGCCGCCGGGCCTTTGCCTCGCCGTAGACCGGCCCGACCGGCTTCGTCGGCCGCGCGAAGGCCGGATCGTGCGCGTCGACGACCACGTGCGTGAGGATGCAGGCGACCGGGCGGCGCGCGAGCGGCGAGAGCTCCTCCGCGAGCAGCGCCCCGATCTCGGCCTGGGTCTGCGCCACGGCCAGGTAGAGCGGGAGCGGCGGTACCTCGTCCGCCGCGCGCTCCTGGCGCACGAGCGACTGCCCCACCTGGGGGCCGTTCCCGTGCGTCACCACGGCGCCGCCGTCGGCCACGACGGGCGCGAGCGCGATGCAGGCCGAGCGGATGTTCGCCCGCTGCTCGTCGGTCGTGCCCCGTTCGCCCGGCCGCGTCAGCGCGTTGCCGCCGAGCGCGACGACGGTGGTCAAACCAGCGCGGTGCTCTGCAGCAGCCCGCGCTCGGCGAGGGCGTCGGCCAGGGTCGGCTCGCCGAGCTCCTGGAGGCGATACGTGACGCGCAGCGCCGGCTTGTCGAGCTCGATCAGGCGGCGCAGGTCGATCGGCGTCCCGATCAGGACGAGATCGGCGTCGGAGCGGGCGATCGTCTCGCGGAGGTCCTCCATCTGCGCCCGGCCGTACCCCATCGCGGGCAGGAGCGCGCCGACGTTCGGGTACCTCTCGAAGGTCTCGGCAATCGTGCCGACCGCGAACGGGCGAGGGTCGACGAGCGAGGCCGCACCGTGCGCCGTGGCGGCGATCACCGCAGCGCCGTACGTCATCTCGCCGTGGGTCAGAGTCGGGCCGTCCTCGACTGCGAGCACGCGCGCGCCTGCGATCTTGACGCCGTTCTCCTCGACGGCGATCGGAGACGCGGCGAGCACGATCGTCGCCTCGGGGTTGTGCGTCCGGATCGACTGGACGACCGCCTCGACGCCCTGCGCCGGCGCGCTGTCGACCTTGTTCACGACGCAGACGTCGGCCATGCGCAGGTTCGTCTCGCCTGGGTGGTAGCGGAGCTCGTGGCCGGGCCGGTGCGGGTCGACGACGACGATGTGGAGGCTGGGACGGATGAAGGGCGTGTCGTTGTTGCCGCCGTCCCAGAGGATCACGTCGGCCTCCTGCTCGGCCTGGTGCAGGATGGCCTCGTAGTCGATGCCGGCGAAGACGAGGTTGCCCTCGGCGAGGTGCGGCTCGTACTCCTCGCGCTCCTCGATCGTGCAGTCCGCCGCGTCGAGGTCCTCGTAGCGTGCGAACCGCTGCACGGCCTGCTTCGCCAGGTCGCCGTAGGGCATCGGATGGCGAAGGACGGCGACGCGCTTGCCGGCCTCGCGCAGGAGGGCGGCGACGTGGCGCGTCGTCTGGCTCTTGCCCGAGCCGGTGCGAACGGCGCAGACGGCGACCACCGGCTTGGTCGATGCGAGCATTGTCTCGTCGGGCGAGAGCAGGCGGAACGAGGCGCCCGCGGCGAGCGCTCGCGATCCCAGGTGCATGACGTGCTCGTGCGTGACGTCGGAATAGGCGAACACGACCTCGTCGATCTCGCGCTCGCCGACGAGCGTCTCCAGCTCGGACTCGGGCAGGATCGGGATCCCCTTCGGATAGTGCGGTCCGGCCAGCTCCGGCGGGTACACGCGACCGTCGATGTTCGGGATCTGGGTGGCGGTGAAAGCCACGACCTCGACGTCCGTGCGGCCGCGGTAGACGAGGTTGAAGTTGTGGAAGTCGCGTCCCGCGGCACCCGCAACGAGTACTCGAGTCCGGGTCATGAATACAAAGTATGCAGCCGTACAGGACGGAGACACTCCCCGGAGGTCCAGGCTACGCTCTTCCGATGGGGCGTCTCGTCGTCCTCGCGCTCGTCCTCGCGGCCGGTCTCGCGGCGCTCCTCGCGCAGGCGGCGCCGGGTAGCGAGGTGTCGGGCGCGCGGGCGAAGGCGACGGTGCGTGCGC
>JBOHAW010000199.1:0-23540 GCA_050697975.1 Gaiellaceae bacterium | reverse complement strand
CGCTCATCCCGGTCGCCGCGCCGGGGGTGCCGATCGTCGCGGCGAGCGCCGCCTGCCTGATCGGCTGGCGGCGGTGAGCGCCTGGATCGTCGTCGCGGCCGTCGGCGCTGCGACCGTCGCGTTCAAGGCGGTCGGTCCCGTCGCCCTCGGCGGGCGGGCGCTACCGCGCACGCTCGGCGGCGTGATCGAGGCACTCGCCCCGGCGGTGCTGGCCGCGCTCGTCGTCACGCAGCTCGTCGGCGGCGACCGGGAGCTCGTCTTCGACGAGCGGCTGGCCGGGATCGCCGCGGCCGGTGTCGCGCTGCTCCTGCGCGCCCCGATGATCGCCGTGATCGTCGTCGCGGCCGTGGTGACCGCGCTCACACGTGCCTTGTAGCCTGCACCCGTGATCGCCCACTGGGACGAGGTCGAGGGCCGGAGCCGCAGGATGGGCCACCTCGGCGGCACCTGGCGCGCCCTGGCCGGCGCGGCCGGCTCGGTCGGCGTGGGCCTCAGCCGGATCGAGGTTCCGGCCGGGCTCTGGTCGACGCCCGCTCACGTCCACGGCCGCCAGGAGGAGATCTTCTTCGTCCTCGGCGGCTCCGGGCTCTCGTGGCAGGACGGCGAGACGTACGAGATCGGCGCCGGCGACCGCCTCGTCCACCGCGTCAACGGCCGGGCGCACACGCTCCAGGCCGGGCCCGACGGGCTCGACGTGCTCGCATTCGGCACCAGGATCTGGGACGAGGCCCCGACGCTGACACGGGCGGACAGCGTCTGGCTGGGCCAGGCCTGGATCGTGCTGGCGGGCGAGGACGACCATCCCTGGGCGCGGGAGGTGGCGGCGGGCCCGCCCGAGCTGTCCGACGCCCCGAGTGAGCGCCCCGGCTCGATCGTCCACGTCGACGACGAGCGCGTCCCCGTCTCGGAGCGCGACGGCGAGACCGTCGCTCGGACGCGGCGGGCGCTGAGCGCCGCCGCCGGCTCGCAGCTCACCGGCCTCCAGCACGTCTCGGTTCCGCCCGGCAAGCTCAACGCCGCGCCCCACTGCCACTCGGCCGAGGAGGAGCTGTTCGCCGTCCTCGACGGCGAGGGCGAGCTGGAGCTGACCCCGGGCCCGTCCAGGCGGAGCCACGGCGCCGAGGACGAGCGGCATCCCGTCCGCCGGGGCGATGTGATCGCGCGCCCACCCGGAAGCGGCGTCGCGCACACCTTCCGCGCCGGCGCCGGCGGGCTGACCCTGCTCGCCTACGGGACCCGCGAGCCGACCGACGTCTGCTACTACCAGCGCTCGAACAAGATCTTCTGGCGCGGCGTCGGCGTGATCGGCCGCATCGAGCACCTCGACTACTGGGACGGCGAGGACTGACCCGCTCCGGGGCCGAACGTTTCCTCGACCCTGCGTCGAAACGATCTCGGGTCGACGGCCGGATAGCGGAAGAGCTCCGGTTCGATCTCCGCGAAGTAGGAGAGCGCCCGCGCGGGTAAGACGAGCCCGGCCTCTACCAGCGCCTGCACGTCGAGGAGATCCCGAGCATGGGCGCGCTCGAGCTTTGCCAGCGCCTGTGCGTACGGGTCGAAGTGGTAGACCGAAAGCTTGCCCTCCTGGCTGACGAAGAGGCCGCGTTCCTGCCAGCCTGGGGGCACTGGGATGAAGTCGGCCGGCGAGACGAGCTCTACGTTGACCTGAAGCTCCTCCTTGATCCGTGGGAGCGCCTGCAGGAGGCGGTCGCTCTCGGGCACGAGCGCGATGTCGACGTCGATCGTCGTCGCTCGCCAGCCGACAAGAACGGCGGTCGCGCCGCCGGTGAGGAAGGCGGCGGCGTGCGTGTCGGCTGCGCCGCCGAGGGCTCGCAGGAAGCGGCGGATGCGAGCGGCGTCCGCTAGCTCGCGCATTCCGCCGCGCGCTCGAAGCTGACGAGCCGGCGGACGAGCGCGTTGTAGCGGGAATGAGCGGCGTCGGCGTCGTCCTCCCGTAGAAGCTCGTACAGCCTCAACTCCGGCGACGGGAGGGGAGAGGAGACCTGAAAGCCGAGCCGCGCGAGCCGGGGGGCGCCGATCGAGACGAGGAGGGCCTCGAGCGACTCCACGCCGCGCGCGAGATCTTCGATCCCGGCCGTGATCAGCTCAGCGCCGGGAAGGGCCGCGATCGACGCCTCCGATGCCCGGTTGTTCACACGTGCAAGATAGCCCGGATGCGGAACCTCGCCCGCGAAAGTACGCTGGAAGGAACGTGGTACGGTGAGCCGAAAGAGGGAGCCCTATGGGGCTCACGCGCCTACTTCCGCGACCGAAGCCACGGTCGCGGCCCGCTAAAGGAGTGAAGACGACGAGGGTCATCGCGTTCGCCAACCAGAAGGGCGGCGTGGCGAAGACGACGACCACGCTCAACCTCGCCGTCGCCTTCAAGGAGAAGGGGCTGCGCGTGCTCGCGGTCGACCTCGACCCGCAGGGCAACCTGACCATGAGTCAGGGCCTCAACCCCGACTCGATCGAGCGCTCGATGTTCGACGTGCTCGTGCACCGCCTGCCGATCGAGGAGATCATCCACTCCGCCGAGGTCGAGGTCGCCGTCTCGTCGATCGATCTCGCCGGGGCCGAGCTCGCGCTCTCGAGCATGATCGGCCGCGAGCGCGCGCTCGAGAAGGCGCTCGCCCCCGTCAAGTCAAACTACGACTACATCCTGATCGACACGCCGCCCTCGCTCGGCCTGCTCACGATCAACGCGCTCGTCGCCTCGAGCGGCGTGATCGTGCCGGTCCAGTGCGAGTACCTCTCCCTCCGCGGCCTCGTCCAGCTCGAGAACACGATGACGATGATCCGAGAGAACCTGAACCCGGAGGTGCACATCGAGGGAATCCTCGCGACGATGTTCGACCGGCGCACGCTGCACTCGCGCGAGGCCGTCGAGATCCTGCGCGAGAACTTCGGCGACCTCGTCTACAACACCCGCATCCGCAAGACGGTCCGCTACGCCGAAGCGCCGGTCAAGGGCCAGTCGATCATGGCCTACGACCCCAGCGGCGAGGCGGCCGAGGTGTACCGCGACCTCGCGAAGGAGGTGCTCAATGGCGCGAAAGCGCGCGAGCATGCGTGAGGGCCCGCTCGCCGAGCTCTTCCGCGCGACGGAAGCCGCCCAGCGGCAGGCCGCCGGGCAGGAACGGCGAACCGAGCCTGCCGAGGAGACGGCGGAGCACGCGCCCCGCTGGGAGGACACGGTCGAGAGCATCCCGACTCCCGACGTGATCGAGGAGCCGACTCCGCCCGAGCCCGATCCAGCACCTCCACCGGCACCGGGGCCGCCCGAGCCTCCGCCGCCGGCTGCGCACCGCCTCTACGAGCCGTCGCTGCCCGAGCCGGCTCCGCGCCTGCACCGCGCGCCGCGCGGCGACTCGGCCGCGTACCTCGCCGTCATCCGCGTGGTCGGGGTCGGCGGCGGCGGCCTGAACGCGATCAACCGGATGATCGACGCCGGCCTCAACTCGGTCGAGTTCGTGGCGGTCAACACCGACATGCAGCAGCTCCAGACGAGCGAGGCGCCGACGAAGATCCACATCGGCCGGGAGCTGACGCAGGGACTCGGCTCCGGCGCCGATCCGCAGGTCGGCCGCCGCGCCGCCGAGGAGAGTCACGACCAGATCAAGCACGCCCTGCGCGGCTCCGACATGGTCTTCGTCACCGCCGGCGAGGGCGGGGGCACCGGCTCGGGCGCCGCGCCCGTGGTGGCGCGCGTCGCGCGGGAGGTCGGCGCGCTCACGGTCGGCATCGTCACGCTGCCGTTCCGGTTCGAGGGCACACGCCGGCGCCAGCAGGCCGAGGACGGCGTGATCGAGCTGCGCGAGGCCTGCGACACCGTGATCGTGATCCCGAACGACCGGCTGCTCGAGGTGCTCGACCGCTCGACCTCGATGCTCGACGCGTTCCGGATCGCCGACGACGTCCTCCGTCAGGGCGTCCAGGGCATCACCGACCTGATCACGATGCCGGGCCTGATCAACCTCGACTTCGCCGACGTGCGCACGATCATGAGCGGCGCGGGCTCCGCGCTGATGGGCATCGGCTTCTCCTCACAGGGCGAAAACCGCGCCCGCGAGGCCGCCGAGCGCGCGCTCCGCTCGCCGCTGATCGACACCGAGATCGTGGGCGCACGCGGCATCCTGCTTTCGATCGCGGGCGGCGACGACCTGACGCTGATCGAGGTCAACGAGGCGGCGGAGGTGATCCGGCAGGCGGCCACCGACGACACGAACATCATCTTCGGGGCGACGGTGGACGAGCGGCTGACCGGCCAGGTCTGGGTGACGGTCGTGGCGACGGGCCTCGGAGGCCTGCGCGAGCGGCGCCTGATGGCGGGCACCTCGCCCGGGACCTCGAGCGGCGACCCGCTCGAGCCGCCGAGCTTCATGCGCGAGCTCGACCTGTAGGAGCGCACCGCGAATCAGGGGTCAGACCCCGGACGTGTCTGCGCGAGCCATGACCGGGGTCAGACCCCGTACCTGTCCGCGCTGGTCAGGCGCGGCGATGCTCGGGAACCGCGCCCTGGGGTCGTGGAGCGACGTGATCTGGGGTCGGAATCGAGCAGGCTTCGGTGCACCCGAGCGTCGCTATCGGGGCAAGACCCTCTGCGTGACGGGGTACGTCTCGGAGTATCGGGGCGTGCCTCAAATCCAGGCGACCTCCACGGGCCAGATCCGAGTCATCGGCTGAAAAGTCGGTGGCCGCTCGCCCTCGAGAGGCGATGGTCCAGGGCCAGATCAGACGAGTACGGTCGCGCTGAAGCCGCCCGCGAGGGCGAGGCACGCGCCGGCGGCCGCGACGCGGAGCGTCCAGGCGGGCAGGCGTGCGAGGCAGAGCAGCGCGGCCGATCCCGCCGCCAGGCTGACCGCGGTCTCGACGGCCTGGAACGCGATGCCGGTGGCGATCGCCGTCGAGCCGTCGACGCCCAGGAGGTGGAGCGCGACGGCGATCGCGCCGCTGCCGACGCCGATGTTGCCGGGCGTGAGCGGCACCAGTCCGGCGAGAGCGAGCGCGGGGATCATGATCAGCGCGGCCCGCAGCGGCGAGGCGACGCCGAGCGACGCCGCGATCGCGGCCGCGGCGGCGACGCGGGCCGCGGTCGCCAGCGAGACCCAGCCGGCGAGCCGGACGGCGGCGACCGGACAGCGGCCGAGGGCGCGGAAGACGTCGAGCACGTGGGCGACCCGGGCGTGCGGGGTCCAGCCGCGGGTGACCGCGGCGACGAGGACGGCCAGGACGGTCCCGCCGACGAGCAGGAGCAGGGGCCAGAGCGGGAAGCCGGCCGTCAGCGCGGCGGCGAGCACGAGCAGCGCAAGCGCCGGCGCGCGCGCGACGCCGATCGCGGTCGCGATCCCCGCCGACGTCCAGATCCGGTCCCGGGTCGGAATCGTGCGCGAGAAGAGGGCGATGCGAACCGGCCCGCCGAGGCCACCCGGGGCGAGCGCGTTCACGAGCGAGCCGGCGGCATAGCGCGCGGTGGCGTCGAGCGTGCCGACGCCTCCGTCGCAGGCCGCGACGCCCGCCCGCCAGGCGCAGCCCGTGCAGACGATCAGCGCGAAGAAGGAGAGCGCCGCGAGCCAGAGCCACAGCGGGCTCGCGGCGGCCAGTCCGGCGAGCGCCTCACCGACCCGGTCGCCGAGGAGCTCGGGCGTCGAGACGACGAGGCCGAAGACGGCGAGGGCGGCGCCCCCTGCGACGAGGGCGCGCTTGTCCAGTTGAGCGAAAATGTGCACCAAGAAGGAAACGTTCGACCGTCCCTGCCAGTTTCGGCGGGCGTTCTCCATCCTTCTACCTCGGCGTTACGCTCCTTGAACATGAGAGGCGCGATCGCAGCCGGACACGCGCTGACCGCGGAGGCGGGTGCGCGCGTGCTCGCCGAGGGCGGCAACGCGGTCGACGCCTGCATCGCCGCCAGCTTCGCCTCGTGGGTGACGGAGAGTCCGCTCACCGGCGCGGGCGGCGGCGGCTTCATGCTCGTCCACCGGGCGCGCGACGCCTCGAACCGCGTGCTCGACTTCTTCGTCGCCGCGCCCGGCCTCGGGCTCGAGGCCGGCCATGCGGCCGCCATGGAGGCGGTCAACGTCGACTTCTCGGGCGACTCGACGCAGGTGTTCAAGATCGGCGCCGCCTCGTGCGCCGTGCCGGGAGCCCTGGCGGGACTCGCAGAGGCGCACCGCTCGTACGGGTCGCTGCCCTGGCGCGACCTGATCGAGCCGGCGATCGAGCTCGCGCGCGCGGGTGTCGAGCTCACGCGTCCGCAGGCCTACCTGCACGCGATCCTCGACCTGATCCTGCGCCACACGGCCGAGGGCCGCGCGATCTACGGCAAGCAGGCGAGGCTCGTCGCGGGCGACCGGCTCCTGATGAGCGACCTGGCGGGGACGCTCGAGCTCCTCGCCGAGCGCGGCGCGGCGGAGCTGTACGGCGGCGACCTCGGCAGCGCGCTCGTCCGCCACGTGCAGGAGACGGGCGGCTCGATCACCGAGGGCGACCTCGCCTCCTACCGGGTCGTCCGCCGCCGGCCGGTGCACGCCGACTTCCAGGGGCATGCGTTCTGCTCGAACCCGCCGCCCTCGTCCGGTGGGATCCTGATCGCCTACGCGCTGCGGCTGCTCGACCGGCTCGGGGCCGACGTGCGCCCTGGCAGCGCGGAGGCGATCGCGCTGCTCGCCGACGTGATGCGCGAGCAGGGCCGCGCTCGCGACCGGGGCTTCGCGCGCGGCCTCTACCGCGGCGGGCTCGAGCAGCGCCTGGAGGCGGAGGAGCACCACGCGCTCCGGCGGATCGCGGCCCGCGCGCCGGGTCTGCCGGAGCCGGCGCCGCCGGGCGGCACGACGCACATCTCGGTGATCGACGCGGCCGGAAACGCGGCGGCGTTGACGATCTCGACCGGCTCCGGCTCGGGCGTCGTCGTCCCCGGCACGGGTGTCCAGCTGAACAACATGATCGGCGAGTTCGACCTGCCGCGCGTCCCGGCGCCGGGCACGCGCCTGTCGAGCATGATGTCGCCGTCGCTCGTGAGCCGGGACGGACGCGCGCGCCTCGTCGTCGGCAGCGCGGGCTCGCTGCGTCTGCGCAGCGCCGTCCTCCAGGTGATCGTGAACGTGATCGGGCACGGGCTCCCGGTCGAGGAGGCGCTGACGCGACCGCGCGTCCACCTCGAGGAGCCGTACGTGCACTGCGAGGGCGGCCACGACGTGGAGGAGGTCGATCGCCTCGTCGCGATGGGCTACGAGGTCGTGCGCTGGCGGCGCCAGAACCTCTACTTCGGCGGCGTGCAGGCGGTCGAGGTGCTGGAGGACGGCTCGCTCGCGGCGGCGGGAGACCCGCGCCGCGGCGGCCACGGCATCGTCGTCGAGTGATGGAGCTCGAGCCGTGACGGCGGACGACGGCTACCTGGTCCGTCCGGCCGAGCCGCGTGACGCGCCGGCTCTGGTCGAGCTCGGCCGCGCCGTCGGCCAGGAGCCGGGCGGCTGGCTCCTGACGACGAGCGACTGGCGCACCGCGGGGGAGGAGCGCCGCTACCTCAAGGCGCTGCGGAGATACGAGCACGCGGTCGTCTACGTCGCGGAGACCGGCGAGGGCGAGATCGTGGGCCGTCTCTCGCTCGCGCGCGACCCGCACCCCTCGAGCGCGCACGTGGCCGACCTGGGCCTGATGGTCGCGGCGACGCACCGCCGGCAGGGGATCGGCCACGCGCTGCTCGACGCGGCGGTGAGCTGGGCCAAGGCGCACGGCATCACGAAGCTCGAGCTGCACGTCTTTCCGCACAACGAGGCGGCGATCGCGCTCTACGGGGCGTTCGGGTTCGAGCGCGAGGGCTACCGCAAGCGGCACTACCGCCGCCGGACGGGCTACGTCGACGCGATCCTGATGGCGTACGAAGTGCGCTAAGCGTCGGCGCAGATGTCGGCGACCCTCGCCCCGGCGAGGCGAATCAGGTCGGCCGTCTGCACGCGGATCGACTCGTCGTGCGAGCCGGCCTCGAGCACGACCGAGTCCCGGTCCGCCAGCCGCCGGTCGACGACGACGCGGTCGCCGTGGGCTCCGCCGAGCGGCGGCACCGCGCCGAGCTCGAACTCCGGATAGTCCCGCTTGAGCGCCTCCTCGGTCGCGAGGTGCAGGTGCTTCCTCGACTCGCCGTCGAGCTCGCCGAGCTTGCGTAGGTCGATCCGCTCCGACGCGGGCAGCACCGCGCGCACGTTGCCGGCCGGGGTGGTGACGACGAGCGTCTTCGCCACCTCGCCCGGGGAGAGACCGAGCGCCTCCGCCTCGTCGGCCGCGCGCTCGGTGTGCGCGTGGGCGAGCACCTCGTAGTCCACGCCCGCCTCGTCGAGAATCCCGGTCAGGTCTTTCGTGGCCATCTCCGCCTCCTCGTCCGCTCCATGATCGCGCATACTCGGGCGACATGAGGGGCGGGATCGGACTGGTCGCCGCGGTGGGGGCGCTCGCGCTGGCGGGGTGCGGGGGCGCGGATGCGGACGAGGAGACGATCCGGCTCGCGCAGGACGCCTACGCACGGGCGGACGCGCAGGGCGTGGACTTCGCGCGCGGCCCGTGCCTGGGCGTGATCAAGCCGGGCTGGGTGGCGGACGTCGCCCACGACCCGCGTCAGGACGTCGACGACGAGCCGGAGAACCAGTGCGCGGAGTACCGGTCCGGCGAGGCCGACCACTTCGTCGAGCTGGATCCCGACGGTGAGTTCATCCGCTCCGGCTGAGACCAATGTGCTACAAATGTGCTACATGGCTGTGCCAGAGCGGGTCGGCGTGCGCGAGCTGCGCCAGAATCTGAGCGTGTATCTGCGGCGCGTCAAGCGCGGTGAGACGCTCGAGGTGACCGAGCGCGGGCGGCCGGTCGCCCGCCTGACGCCGCCCTCGACCGGAGACGAGTGGCTCGACCGCATGATCGCCGAGGGGAAGATCCGGCCCGCGATGGGCGACATCCGCGACCTCCCGCCGCCGCTGCAGCTCCCGCCCGGCGCGAAGCCGCTGAGCGAGATCCTTCAGGAGATGCGCGACGCGGAGCGTTTCTAGGGCCGGTCGTTGATCTACCTCGACTCGTCCGCGCTCGTCAAGCTCGTCGTCGAGGAGCCGGAGAGTGAGGCGCTGCGAGGATTCGTCGCGAGCTGGAACGGGCGGCTCCTGTCGAGCGCGATCTCTGTCGTGGAGGTGATGCGCGCAGCCGCGCGATGTGCCGCCGAGGAGCGGGCCGCGGCGCTGCTCGAGACGCTGCAGCAGCTCGAGATCGAGCCCGCGATCCTGGAGACGGCGGGGCGCGTCCAGCCGCAAACGCTGAGCTCGCTCGACGCACTCCATCTCGCATCGGCTCTCTCGGTGCGCGAGCCGCTCGAGCGCTTCGTCTGCTACGACGCGCGCCTGCTCGCGGCCGCTCGGGACGCCGGCCTCGCGACCACGAGCCCGGCTTAGCGACCGCCTCGGGCGAGGGCGGCGCTGATGCGGACGAGGAGACGATCTTGCTCGCGCAGAACGCTACGCGCGGGTGGCGCGCGGTGCGTGGATTTCTCGCGCGACCCGCAAGCGCCGACCGCCCGCCCTAAGCGCGCGCCGCGTTCGGCTCATGCTGCTTGCAGAAACGGTAAGCAGCATGATCAATGATGATCGCCAGACCCTCATCCTCTGGGCGGACGGTCAGTCCTCGTCCTCGGCATCCGCGTACTGGGGCGGTGCAGCGCCCTCCGCTTCGACGAGCATCGGATACGCCTCGTCCTCGGCCTCCCACGTGTCGACGATCTTCAGCCGCACGCGCCACTCGTCGCCGAAATCGAACACGTAGGCGAGCCGTGCGCCCTTCTTCGGGCCGAGCTCCGCGATCGGCACTCGGGCGCTGCACGCTCGCTCACCGCGCTCCTCGAGCTCGAAGGGCGCCGTGTACTCGTCCGCCACGCGGTCCCAGAAGTCGCCGCCGATCCAGAACGAGTAGAGGTGCGGGTCGAACCAGCCGAACGCGAGGCGCAGCGCTTCGTGGAGCTGTTCGAGCGTCTGGTCGTCCCGGATTGCGACGGTGCGCACGACGCCCGGGTGGCCGGCGAGTTCGGCGCGAAAGGCGTATGCGCGCAATCCGGCCACGGATCGAGTTTTGCAGACGACAGGTCGAGCGGCCGTTGTGTCGAGCTCTCTCGCGGGTTGAGACACTGGCCGCTTGCGGCACTAGGCGGGGCGTCCAGGCCGAACTAGCCTCATCGGCATGTCCCTCGCGCGCCGACGGCGGCGCCGGCTCGAGCTCATCGAGGCGCAGCTCGAGGACGCTCCCCCCGAGAGCCGGTTGCCGGTCGCACTTCAGGCGGCGGGCGAGATCTTCGGCGCTGCCGGAGTCTCGCCGCTCGAGCGGGATGCGGCTGCGGTGCGCGTCGTCGCAGGATTACCCGTGGGCTGGCAGAGGCACCCCGAGCTCGCCGAGGATCTTGCCGAAGCGATAGCTGTCTCACTTGCGACGAGCGAGCGTCGGATGGCCGTCCGCGCTGCGCTCGCAGACCTCGCGGCGGTGGCGCGCGGCGATCTCCCGCTCCTCGCGGGCGAGCTCGAGCGAGTGGTCGCCGAACGGATGCCCGAGGACGAAGCTGACGACGTAGTCTGGATCGCCGCCGTCGCGCGCTCGTTCGGGCGTGAGTGAGTGGACCGAAGCCATGCTCATCCCTGACGGTCGGCGCTTACACCTTCAGCGCGTACGAATTCGGCGACTGCCGGTTACGCCGGCTTCCGTCTGGCCCCGAGCTCGGCCTGGATGCGCTCGATGTGACCTTCGAGCTCGCGCTGCCGCGCCTCCCGCGCTTCGAGCCACGCGCGGTACTCCTCAGGAGTCCGGAAGATCCTCTTCTTCCTCTTCATGGTCCTCGCCTTCGATGGAGTTGAGGATACGCGCCACCTCACCGAGACATCGGCGAGCACTCCCATGATTGCACGCACCTCGCGGCCACGGCCGGAGCGCAGGTCGAGCGGTGAGGCTCCTTGATACTTGGGAGATGAAGCGCGCTCCCGACCGGGTTATTTTCTCCCCCTCGGACCTCAACGCGTACCTCGAGTGCGAGCACTTGACGGCGCTCGAGCTCGCCGTCGCGCGCGGCGAAGTCGCCCGCCCCGCAGCCGCCAACCCGCAAGCCGACCTGATCAAGCGCAAGGGCGACGAGCACGAGGCCTCGTATCTCCGCTCGCTGCTCGAGGCCGGAAAGAGCGTCGCCACGATCGAACTCGGCGACGACGCCTGGGACCTCGAGCGGGCCGCCGCGGACACGCTCGCCGCCATGCGCGAGGGCGCCGACGTCGTCTACCAGGCCGCCTTCCTCGACCCGGCCGGCTGGCGCGGCTTCGCCGACTTCGTCGAGCGCGTCGAGACCCCCTCCGACCTCGGGCCCTGGAGCTACGAGGTCGCCGACACGAAGCTCGCGCGCCACTCGAAGCCGACGCACATCCTCCAGCTCTGCTTCTACTCCGAGCAGCTCGCGGGCCTCCAGGGGCGCCAGCCCGAGCGGATGCACGTCATCCTCGGCTCCGGCGAGCGCGACTCCTTCCGCCCCTCCGAGTTCGCGGCCTACTACCGGCGCGTGCGCCGCCGCTTCCTCGCCGCGATGGAGCGCGGCCTCGGCGCCACGTACCCGCTGCCCGTCTCGCACTGCGCGATCTGCGACTTCAAGGAGCGCTGCGAGGCGCAGTGGGACGCGGACGACCACCTCGTCCTGGTCGCGAGCATGCGCCGCGACCAGATCGGCCGGCTCGCCGCCACGGGCGTGACGACCCTCGCCGCCCTCGCGCGCGCAACCGACGAGCAGCGGCCGTCCGCGATGCAGCCGGCGACGTTCGAGTCCCTGCGTGACCAGGCGGGCCTCCAGCTCTCCTTTCGCGAGACGGGCACCCACAGGACGCAGCTGCTCGCGCCCGAGCCGCAGCGCGGGTTCGCGCTCCTGCCTCCGCCCTCGCCCGGCGACCTCTTCTTCGACATCGAGGGCGATCCGTTCTGGGAGCCCGACCGCGGGCTCGAGTACCTCTGGGGCGTCCACGGCCCCCACGGCTTCCGCGCCTTCTGGGCGCACGAGCGCGCGCAGGAGCGGCAGGCGCTGGAGGACTTCGTCGACCTCGTGCACGCACGCCTCGAGGCCGACCCGCACCTGCACGTCTACCACTACGCGAGCTACGAGACCTCCGCGCTCAAGCGGCTGATGGGCGAGTTCGGCACTCGCGAGGACGAGATCGACGATCTGCTGCGGCGCGAGGTCTTCGTCGACCTGTTCAAGGTCGTGCGCCAGGCGCTACGGCACTCGCACCCGCGCTACTCGCTGAAGAACGTCGAGGAGTTCTACTTCGAGCGCGAGGCCGAGCTCCGCGCCGGCGACGACTCGATCGTCCTGTACGAGGAGTGGCGCGAAACGCAAGACGGCGCGGTGCTCGAGCTGATCCGCGCCTACAACGAGGAGGACTGCGTCTCGACGTTCGAGCTCCGCGAGTGGCTGCTCACGCTGCGCCGTGAGGCCGAGAGCCAGTTCGAGCAGCCGATCCCGTTCAAGCCGGCGCGCGACGCGGGCGAGTCGCGCCCGCCCGAGGACGCCGCCGAGAGCGAGGCGCTGCGCACGCGCCTGCTCGCGGTCGAGGATCCGGTGCGCCGGCTCATGGCGCAGCTCCTGAGCTATCACCGGCGGGAGGCGAAGCCGGTCTGGTGGGCGTTCTTCGCTCGCCTCGGCCAGTCGCCGGAGGAGCTCGAGGAGCGCGATGGCGAGGCGATCGGCGGACTCCAGCCGGCGGGGCCGCCGATCGGCTCCGGCAAGTCGCTCGTCTACCCGTTCACCTTTCCGGCGCAGCAGCACAAGCGCTCGCCCGGCGACGCGGTCCACGACCCGGCGACCGGGTTCGGAGCGGGGACGATCGAGGCGCTCGACGACGAGCACGGGACGCTGCGGCTGCGGCGCGGGCCGAGCCACGAGGACGTGCCGCTGCCGCGCTCGCTCATTCCGGGCGGGCCGTACGACACGAGGCAGCAGCGCGCCGCGCTGCGTCGCCTCGGCGAGACCGTGGAGGCCGGCTCCGGGCGCTTCGCCGCCGCGCGGTCGATCCTGCGCCGCGATCTGCCCCGGGCCACGGGTCATCCGGAGGGCGCTCCGCTGCCGCAGGACGACCCCGCTGCGGCGCGTGAGCTCGTCGCGTCGCTCGACCACAGCCACCTCGTCGTCCAGGGCCCGCCCGGCTCGGGCAAGACGTACCTCGGGGCCCGCCTCGTCGTCGAGCTGATCGGGCGGGGACGGCGCGTCGGCATCTCGGCCACGAGCCACAAGTCGATCCACAACCTGATCGACGAGGTCGAGCGGGTCGCGCTCGCCGAGGGAGTCCGGTTCCGCGGGCTCAAGAAGGGCTCGAGCTACTCAGGGAGGTTCGTCGAGACGAGCGACGACCAGTCGCGCTTCGAGGATCCCGAGTCCGACGTGCTGCTGCTCGCGGGCACGGCGTGGCTCTTCTCGCGCGCGGAGATGGAGGGCGTCGTCGACACGCTGTTCGTCGACGAGGCGGGGCAGGTCGCGCTCGCCGACGCGCTCGCGATGGCGACCTGCGCGCGCAACGTCGTCCTGCTCGGCGACCCGCAGCAGCTCGCGCAGGTCTCGCAGGGGACGCACCCCGAGGGCGCGGACGCGTCGGTGCTCGAGCACCTGCTCGCCGGGGCCGACACGATCCCGCCCGGGCGAGGCCTCTTCCTCGCGTTCACGTGGCGCATGCACCCGGACGTGTGCGCGTTCGTGTCGGAGGTCTCCTACGAGGGGCGGCTGCACTCGGCGCCGGAGTGCGCTCGCCAGGGGACGGCGTTCGGGACCGGGATCCGCTTCGTCCCGGTCGGGCACGAGGGCAATCGGATCGCCTCGCGCGAGGAGGCGGACGCGATCGCCGCCGAGATCGAGCGGATGGTCGGCGGCGACTACACCGACGCGCGCGGGCGGACGCGGCCGCTCCGCTACGGCGACTTCATGGTCGTCGCGCCGTACAACGCGCAGGTGCGGTGCCTGCGCGCCGCGCTGCCGGAGGCCGTCCCGGTCGGCACGGTGGACAAGTTCCAGGGGCAGGAGGCGCCGGTCGTGTTCTTCTCGATGGCGAGCTCGAGCGGCGAGGACGTCCCGCGCGGGCTCGGGTTCCTCTTCTCCCGCAACCGCCTGAACGTCGCGATCTCGCGCGCGCGGTGCCTGGCCCTGCTCGTGGCGAGCCCGCGCCTGCTCGAGATCCGCTGCCGCTCGGTGGAGGAGATGCGGCTCGCGAATGCCCTCTGCCGGCTCGTCGAGTTGGCTTCGCCGGCCTCAGGGTAGGTTTGCTGCACCATGAACCTCACCGTGCAGGAGGCCGCTCGCCGGGCGGGCAGGACGCCGGAGACGATCCGGCGCTGGATCTGGAGCGGCCGGCTGCCGGCGGAGAAGATCGGGAACCAGTATTTCGTCGCTGAAGAGGCGCTCGCCGCGCTCCTTCCGCCGCCGCCGGCCGGCGACGGACTCGAGCCCGTCGAGGTCGGCGGGGCATGGGGGGAGTGGCTCGCGGCCGCTGCTCGGTTCCAGGAGCAACTTCGAGCCGAGGGCCGAAGGCTGCCGTCGGCCGCCGAGCTGCTCGCGGACGACAGGAGACGTCGCCGATCCTCGTCGTCGACGCGTCGGCGCTGATCGACGCGTTTCTCGGGCCGGCAAGCGCCGCGTGGAGCCGCCTCGTTGCGGCGGTCGAAGATGCGGGAGGCGAGCTCGCCGCTCCTGAGCTGCTCTGGTCGGAGACGACCTCCGTACTCCACTCAGCGGCCTGGCGCGGCCACCTGACGAGCGACCAAGCGGCGGAGGCACGGCGCTGGCTCCTCGGCTCACCCGTTACCGTGCGCCGGCCGCGGCGTTTGCGCGAGCGAGCCTCGGAGATCGCCGATCGGCTCGAGTGGGCGAGAACGTACGACGCGGAGTATTGCGCGCTCGCCGAGCTCCTCGGCTGCGCGCTCCTCACGACCGACGGCCGGCTTCGGGCCGCCGGGGCGCGCCTGGGGTACGTGCGGACGCTCGAGGAGGCGACCGCCGAGCTGTAGCGGTCACTCGTCGTGCCCGCCAAGAACGCGGCACGGAGTCGTACGGGCGCGGCCGCCAGACAATGGAGAAGCGACTCCTGTGCGCCCGTCGAGCGGCGAATCCTGCGCGGCGGGGCTCTCATCTCCGGCACCCCGCTCTTCGGTCGGTCATGACGTCCGCGCCCGCGGGCATTGTCGGCTGCCGGCACCGCAGCGTCAAGCCGATGGTCGCTGTCCGCCTCCGGTCGTACGATCCGGCCGTGGCGAGATCGGGCGCAACGAGCCCTGTCCCTGCGGCTCCGGTGTGAAGGTCAAGAGGTGCTGCGGCACGCCGGAGGCGCAGGAGCGGATCGAACGGGCGGCGGGTGCCCTCGAGGAGGCGGTGACGCTGGCCGCGCACTTCCCTCGACTGCGCGCAGGCGGCGAAGCGTTCTCCGCCTGGGCCGAGGGAGCTGCGGCGCTGGAGCCGATCGACGAGCTTCTCGAGGGGTCGCTCGGGCTGCTCGAGCCGGCGGAGCGGGCGCGCATCGTCCGCGACTACGCGGCTGCTTCGGCGGACGCGTGGCGGAGCCTGTGCGAGGACGCCGGTGGAGAGGAACTCGCGGCGAACGTGCTCGTCGCCGGCGCGGTCGCCGCCGCCGTGGCGGAGCGCCGACCGCCCGACGAGGAAACGCTCGAGCTGATCGAGACGGTCGACCTCGAGGACGATCCGTGCGAGGCGCTCGCGCTTGGTCTCGAGGCCGGTGACCTCTGGAGCATCGTGGAGAGCTACGAGGCCGACGAGGCGGTCGGCCGGCTGGAGAACGAGCTCGACGACGCTGCCTACGAGCTGCTCTGGAATGCGACGCTCGAGTCGGAGGCCGCACGGCTCGGAGGGGAGTGGCATCGCGAGCGGCTTGCCGCGCTCGTCGAGCGTCTCCGCAGCCGCCTCCCCTTCGAGGACTTTCCGGCGGCGTCGACTGCGCTCGCCGCCGCGTGCGAGGCGTTCGCAAGGGACGAGGACGTCCGCCGCCGTCTCGCCGCAAGCCTCCTCGCCGACTCCCTCGGGCGAATTCGTCTGGCGGAGATCGGCCTGATCGGCCACTAGCGCCGCCTTACATCACTTTGCAAGACTGATGTAACGTATGTCCGTGAAGCGGTTGCAGATCATGATCGAGGAGGAGCTCGACTCGGCGCTCGCCCGTCAGGCGGCCGAGGAGGGCACATCCAAAGCAGCGTTGATCCGGCGCTACGTCGGCGAGCGGCTGAGGCCGCTGCCGCCGCTGGAGGACGACCCGCTCTGGGGGCTCGTCGGCCTCGCCGGCGATGCCGAGCCGGTCGACGACATCGACGAGTTCCTCTACGGCCCCGTCACGGGCAGATGATCTTCGTCGATTCGTCCTTCTGGATCGGCTTGACGATGCCGCGCGACAATCGCCATTCGGCGGCCACGACGATACTGGGCGCTCACCGCGATGCATCGCTCGTCACGTCGAATCACGTCCGGGGTGAGACGTGGACGCTCCTGCGGCGGCGGGCCGGTCACCGTGTCGCAGGTCGCTTCCTGGACTATGTCGAGCAGGCGATTCGCCTGCGGATCGTGTTCGTGCCCGAGGCCCTCGAGGACGAGGCGCTGCGCTGGCTTCGCCGCCACGACGAGCGCGAGTACTCCTTCGTCGATGCCACGAGCTTCGCGCTGATGCGCTCGCTGCGCATCCGTGAGGCGCTCGCCTTCGACGGCGACTTCGCGGCCGCCGGTTTCACCGAGCTGCGGCTCTGACAGAACACGTCAGCCGAGAAGTGGCGCGAGCCGCTCGAGGCCGAGCTCGAGCGTGTCGTCGCTGACCGCGAGCGAGAGCCGCGCCCAGCCGGCGCCGCCCAGGCCGAAGCCTTCGCCGGGGGCGACTGCGACGCGCGCCTCGGTCAGGAGCCGCTCCGCCGTGACGCCGACCGGGAGCCGGAGCCAGACGTAGAACGTCCCCTCGCAGCGCAGCGGGCCGCCCACGGCATCCGCGACCCGGTCGCGCCGGCGCTCGTACCGCGCCGTCCGCTCGACGACCGAGTCCTCGGGGCCGGTCAGCGCGGCGATCCCCGCCTCCTGAACCGGCCGGAAGATCCCGGCCCGGACGTGATCCTGGAGAAGGTTGATCCGCTCGACGATCTCGGCGTTGCCGGCGACGAAGCCGAGGCGCCAGCCGGCCATGCCGTAGGTCTTCGACATCGAGAACATCTCCACGCCGACCTCGCGCGCGCCCGGCGTGGCGAGGAAGCTCTCGGGCGCGCGGCCGTCGAAGACCAGGTCGCCGTAGGCGAAGTCGTGCACGACCGCGGCGCCCGTGCGCTCGGCGAAGCGGACCGCTTCCGCGAAGACGCCCGCCGGGGCGGCGACGGCGCACGGATTCGACGGGTAGTTGAGGTAGACGGCGGCGATCCCGTGCTGCGGTGCGGCCGCGAAGTCGGGCGCCCAACCGGCGTCGGCGTCGAGCGGAAGCGCCTGGAGCCCGGCGCCGGCCAGTGCGACGCCGGAGGGATAGTCCGGATAGCCCGGGTCGGGCAGGAGCACGCTCGTGCCGCGCTCGGCCAGCACCTGGGCCAGCTCGACGAGCGCCGTCTTCGTCCCGGGCACGACTGCCACCTCGCGCTCGGGATCGAGCTCGACGCCGTAGGCGTGCCGGTAGCGCTCCGTGATCGCCTCGCGGAGCTCCGGCAGTCCGCGGAAGGGGGCGTAGCCGTGCGCAGCGGGGTCACGCGCGGTCTCGGCGAGGCGCTCGACGACGTGCGCCGGCGGCCCCACCTCCGGATTTCCGCGGCCGAGGTCGACGAGCGGCTCGCCATCTGCCTGGCCGGCAGCCGCGACGCGCGCCAGCAGCGCGGTGAAGTACTGCTGCGGCAGCCGGTCGAGACGGTTCGGCCGCGGGCGCATCCGGCGATGGTACGGCTGCCGGGGTTACGCTCGTGGGGTCATCGGCGCGGAGGTTCTCATCTCTCACGTAGCGCTCGTCACCGGCGCCAACGGCGGCATCGGCTTTGCGATCGCCGAGCGCCTGCTCCGCGACGGCTTCGCGCTCGGCTACGCCACGAACGACCGCGGCGACGACGACCGCGAGGCCTTCGAGCGCCTCTCGCAGCTCGGCCGGGTGCACTGGGTCGACGGCGACCTCACCGACGCGGCCGTCCCCGGACGGCTCGTCGCCGGGACGCTCGAAGCGCTCGGACGGCTCGACGTGCTCGTCAACAACGCCGGGCTCTCGACCGCCGGGCCCGCGCTCGAGCTCACCGCCGAGGACTTCGACCGGACGTTCGCGGTCGACGTGAAGGCCGCCTTCCTGCTCTCGCAGCACGCGGCGCGCGCGATGGAGGGGCGGGGCGGCTCGATCGTCAACATCACGTCCGTCCACGAGCACGTGCCGCGGCCGAACTTCGCGCTCTACGCCGCCGCGAAGGCGGCGCTCGGCATGCTCACCCGCGGCTTGGCGCTCGAGCTCGCGCCGCTGAACATCCGCGTCAACGCCGTCGCGCCGGGCGCGATCGCCACCGAGCGGAACGCCGAGGCGGACTCGCTCGCGCCGCAGATCCCGCTCGGCCGCGCGGGGAAGCCCGAGGAGGTGGCGGCGCTCGTCTCCTACCTCGCCTCCGACGCCGCCGGCTACGTCACCGGCGCGAGCTTCGTCATCGACGGCGGTCTGATCCAGCAGGTGGTCTCGCAGCCCGCCGGCTGAACCTACGCGGGCGGGCGGTGGTAACGAGCGTGTAGCCGATCCGATCGGGGACGGCCGGAGCCACTTCTAGAATGGCCCTCCCGTGCCCGAAGCGCCGTTCGTCCACCTCCACGTCCACTCCGAGTACTCGATCCTCGACGGGGCGTGCCGCATCCCCGGCCTCGCCGCCCGCGCGGCCGAGCTCGAGATGCCCGCCGTCGCGCTCACCGACCACGGCTCCCTCGCCGGCGCGGTCGAGCTCTACAAGGAGGCGGGCAAGCACGGCGTCAAGCCGCTGATCGGCTGCGAGGTCTACGTCGCCGACGACCGCCGCGCCCAGACGAAGGGGTACGCGCACCTGACCCTCCTGGCCGAGACGAACGAGGGCTACGGGAACCTGATCAAGCTCGCCTCGGCGGGCTACCTCGAGGGCTACTACTACAAGCCGCGCGTCGACTGGGAGCTGCTCGAGCGGCACGCGGCCGGTGTGATCGCGCTCTCCGGCTGCCTCTCGGGCCGCGTCTGCAAGGCGCTCGAGGAGAGCCGCCCGCAGGATGCCGCCGCCGACCTCGACCGCCTCGTGACGATCTTCGGGCGCGACTCCACCTACGTCGAGCTCCAGAACGCAGGGCTTGCTGCGCAAGCCCTGATAAACCCAAAACTTGTGGAACTAGCAGGGGAAGCGAAGCTTCCCCTTGTCGCCACCGGAGACGTCCACTACCTGATGCACGAGGACGCGCGCGCGCACGAGGCGCTGCTCTGCATCCAGTCGGGCGACTCGCTCAAGAACCCGAACCGCTGGAAGTTCGACACCGACCAGTTCTTCTTCAAGACGGCGGCCGAGATGGCGCTCGACTTCCCCGGCCAAGAGGCGGCGCTGCGGCGCACGCTCGAGATCGCCGAGCGCTGCGAGGTGACGATGGAGCTCGGCCGGATCCTGCTGCCGGCGTTCCCGGTGCCCGAGGGGCACGACGCGTTCGACTACCTCGTCGAGCTCTGCGAGAAGGGGCTCGAGCGGCGGTACGAGCGCGTGACGCCCGAGCTCCAGGAGCGGCTGCGCTTCGAGCTGAAGACGATCCGCGAGATGGGGTTCGTCGACTACTTCCTGATCGTCTGGGACTTCATCGCCTTCGCCAAGCGGAACGGCATCAGCGTCGGGCCGGGCCGCGGCTCGACCGCCGGCAGCCTCGTCGCCTACTGCCTCCAGATCACGGACGTCGACCCGATCAAGTACGACCTCCTCTTCGAGCGCTTCCTCAACCCGGGGCGCAAGTCGCTGCCGGACGCGGACATCGACTTCTCGGTCGAAGGCCGCGAGCGCGTGATCAACTACGTGGCCGAGAAGTACGGGCGCGACCGGGTCGCGCAGATCATCACCTTCGGGACGATGGCCGCGCGCGCGGCCGTCCGCGACGCGGGGCGCGTGCTCGACGTCCCGTACGGCGTCGTCGACAAGGTCGCGAAGACGATCCCGGAGGGGCCGGGCCAGAGCCTCGAGGCCTGCCTGAAGCCGGGCCAGGAGCTGAAGGCGGTCTACGACGCCGATCCGGTCGCCCGCGAGATCGTCGACCTCGCCCGGCCGCTCGAGGGCCTCGTGCGTCAGGACTCGATCCACGCCGCCGGGGTCGTGATCGGCGACCGTCCGCTCACCGACTACGTGCCGCTCCAGCAGAAGGGCTCCGACCAGGAGGTCGTGACCCAGTTCAAGATGGGCGACGTCGAGGCGCTCGGCCTGCTGAAGATCGACTTCCTCGGCCTGCGCAACCTCGACGTGATCGACAAGGCGTTCGCGCTGATCGGCGGCGGAGTCGACGCCGCGTCGATCCCGCTCGACGACGCGAAGACGTACGCGATGCTCGCGCGCGGCGAGGCCACCGGCGTCTTCCAGTTCGAGTCGTCGGGCATGCGCGAGGCGCTCCGCCAGGTGAAGCCGACCGAGTTCGAGGACCTGATCGCGCTCGTCGCCCTCTACCGCCCGGGCCCGATGGCGTACATCCCCGTGTACGCGCGCCGCAAAGCCGGCCAGGAGCAGGTGACGTACGTCGATCCGCGCCTGAAGGCGCTCACCGAGAACACATACGGCATCTGCATCTACCAGGAGCAGTACATGGAGATCGCCAAGGAGATCGCCGGCTTCTCGCCTGCCGAGGCCGACGACCTGCGCCGGGCGATCTCGAAGAAGATCCACGCGCTGATGGCGTCCCTCAAGGAGCGGTTCCTCGAGGGTTGCGCGCAGAACGGGATCGCGCCGGGCGTCGCGAGCCAGCTCTGGAAGGACAACGAGCAGGCGCAGGACTACTCCTTCAACAAGTCGCACGCTGCCTGCTACGCGCTGATCGCCTACCGGACCGCCTGGCTGCGCGCGCACCACCCGCGCGAGTACATGGCCGCGCTGATCTCGTCCGTGATGAACACCAAGGACAAGGTGCCGTTCTACGTCAACGCCTGCGACGAGCTCGGGATCGAGGTGCTGCCGCCGGACGTGAACGCGTCGGAGTGCGACTTCGCGGTCGTCGAGGGCAAGATCCGCTTCGGCCTGAACGCGGTCAAGAACGTGGGCGACTCGGCCGCGCGCGCGATCGTGCGGGCGCGCGCCGAGGGTGGGCCGTTCGCCTCGATCTGGGACTTCACCGAGCGGGTCGACCCCCAGGTCGTGAACAAGCGCTCGCTCGAGTCGCTCGTCAAGTGCGGTGCGCTCGACACGCTCGACGCCACGCCGCGGAGGGGGATGGTCGACGCGCTCGAGGCCGCACTGTCGTGGGGTCAGCGCCAGCAGGCGGACCGCCTGGCCGGCCAGGCCTCGATCTTCGACCTCGGCGACGAGCCGGCGGCTGAGCGGCCGAGGCACCACCCCGTCGTGCCGCCGGGCGAGTTCGAGAAGGCGGAGTTGCTGCGGCTGGAGAAGGAGACGCTCGGCCTGTACGTCTCCGAGCATCCACTGCACGGGATCCGCGAGCAGCTGCGGCGGCGCACCGACTGCACGCTCGCCGAGCTGGAGCGACGCCGCGACGGCGAGGTCGTGACGGTGGGCGGGATCGTCGGAGCGATCAAGCAGCTGACGACGAAGAAGGGCGAGCCGATGGTCTTCCTGCGCCTCGACGACGTCACCGCCGGGGCCGAGGTGGTCGTCTTCAACTCGGTGTACGCGGCCGCGCGCGAGCTCTGCACCGCCGATCGCATCCTCGTCGTGAAGGGCCGCATCGACCACAAGCAGGAGGGCGAGACGAAGCTCCTTGCGCTGGAGGTGACCGCGTTCGAGGCCACGCCGGAGCGCAGGGAGGTGCGCCTGAAGCTCGACGCGGAGCGCGCGCCGGCCGGGATCGTCCGCGAGCTCGCGACGCTGCTGCGTGACTTTCCGGGAGAGGCGCCGGTCTACGTCGACATGAAGACGTCCTCGGGGTCACGCCGGCTCGAGCTCGGGCCCGGCTACCGCGTCGCGCCGAGCGCGGACTTCTATGCCGAGGTCAAGCAGCTCCTCGGCGAGGCGGCTGTGCAGTAGCTCGCTGAAGGCATAAGCTGGCGCCGTGGCGCGGGCAGGCGACGTGCTCGAGAATCCGGCGAGCGGCGATCGCCTCGTCTTCCGCAAGACCGCTGCGGAGACCGACGGCGAGGTACTCGAATACGAGATCACATTCCTGCCGAGCGGCTTCGCGACGCGCGACCACGTCCATCCGCGCCAGCAGGAGCGCCACGAGGTCGTCGAGGGCGCGCTCGGAATCTCGGTCGAGGGCCGCGAGCGCCGGCTCGGTCCCGGGGACGTCGAGGTCGTCCCGCCGAACACCCGCCATCGCGTCTTCCCGCTCGTAGACGAGCCCGTTCGCGTCGTCTTCGAGTCGCGTCCGGCGCTCGAGACAGAGGTGTTGCTGGAGACGGTGTTCGGGCTGGCGCGCGACGGCAAGGTGAACACGAAGGGCAATCCGGGGTTGCTCCAGCTCGCTGTCATCTTCCGCGACCTGCACGACGTCGGCTACCCGACCAGGCCGCCGCTCCATGTCCAGCGCGCGCTGTTTGCGCCGCTTGCCGCGCTCGGCCGCCTCCGCGGCTACCGCGCACGCTATCCGCAGTACAGCGGAGGTGCATAGGGGCGTGGCGAGCGAGTATGTCTTCGTCGACGAGTGGGACGTGGATGCGCCGCGCGAGATCGTCTTTGACGCGCTTGCCGACGCCCGAACGTATCCGCAGTGGTGGAAGCCCGTCTACGCCAGCGTCGAGGGCGAGGGCGAGCCGGGCGTGGGCCAGCGCACGCGGCACCACTTCAAGGGCAAGCTGCCCTACACGCTGAAGATGGAGGGGCGAACGACGGCCTACGACCGGCCGGCCAGCCTCGAGTTCGACGTCGACGGCGACCTGCGTGGGCGCGGCAAGTGGACGCTGACGGAGCGCAACGGGAAGACGCACGTGCGCTGGGACTGGATCGTGTTCGCCGACAAGCCGATCGTGCGCGTGCTGACGCCGGTACTCCGCCCGCTTTTTCGCTGGAACCACAACTGGGCCGTCAAGCGCGCGATCGAAGGGCTCGAGCCGTACGCGCGCGGACGCGCGGGGCTCTAGTCGCCTGACGGTCTGGCCAAGGGCCGACACGTCGTCGCCGGACATGTCCGGGGTCTGACCCCCCGGGCGCGCGTTGGAACCGCTCGGAGCGAGGCGGTGTAGAAGAGGCACGGTGGAGGGCCGACCACCCGCAGAGAGCGAGCTCGTCGAACGCGCGCAGCGTGGAGACGTCAACGCCTATGAGCAAATTGTGCAGGCACATCAGGGAATCGCCTTCAGGACGGCATTTCTCGTCACCGGCAACGCCGCCGATGCCGAGGACGCCGCTCAGGAGGGTTTCGTCAAGGCCTACCGCGC
>JBOHAW010000198.1:0-37933 GCA_050697975.1 Gaiellaceae bacterium | reverse complement strand
GAGCGGGGCTGCGGCGTCGGCCAGAGGCCGGGCCTCCACCGGCGCGGAGAGCTCGCCGGGGACGGCCTCGGCTGCCGCGAGCGACGCGACCGCGTACCAGCACCGCTCGCCGGGGCGGCCCGTCGTGTCCCAGTAGAGGAGCCCGGGGACGGCGAGCACGTCGCGGCCGCCATGGTCGACGGGCTCGAACGGGCCTTCCGGCGCCGCGCTCCGGTGGACGAGGTAGCCGACGGCGCCGCCGCCCGGCTCCCAGCGCAGGGTGACCTGCCCGGCGCCGGACTCCGCCTGGAGCCCGGCGGGCGGCGGGAGGGAGGTCGCAACCGCACCCTCCCTTCGCCGCCCGATGTGGGCTTCCCAGTGCTCGCGCGCGCCGCTATCCGCCCGCAGTGAACTCCTCCATCGCGATCACGGGCCTGACCGCCGCCTCGACCTCCTGGGCGAAGTAGCGCTGGAAGCGGTCGTCGGTCCGCTCGTTTGCGATTGCGGCCATGATCATGCCCTGGTCGAGCGCGAGGTAGTAGCGCGAGACCTTGCCGGTGACGACGTCGATCGCGTCGTAGAAGCCGCCCGTGCCGTAAGCGTCGAAGTTGCGACGCAGCTTGGCGAGGTTCGCGAGCGCCTGACCGCGCTCGTAGTCGAGCGCGAGGAACGACGCATGCGGGGTGACCACGCCGCGGCCGTACGAGGTGGGTTCGGGCTGCGCGGGCCGGCAGTCGCCGAAGCCGTAGTCGACGAGCGTGCGCTCCTGGTCCGAGGCGTAGCCGTCCGGGTTCAGGCCGATCGGGTCGACGCCGTACTCGCGGTAGCCGCCGTCGGGGTTGTTCGACGGCGAGAAGCCCCAGTAGCCGTAGCGGGCCTCCTCCTTGCCGTGCTCGATCTGCGCCCGCACGTAGAGGGGGTGGTTGATCCCCCAGCTCGTCGGCGCCCACTGCTCCTCCGGGACGAGCAGCGGCACCATCAGCGCCTCGAACATACTTCCGCCCCAGCTCGGGACGATGTTCATTCCGCGGTACGTGTAGTGGCCCTCGTAGACGTCGACGCCCAGATAGGTGCGCGTGACGCCCTCGGGCTGCATCTCCTGCCAGCCCCAGTCGCACGTCGGCGGGAAGGTGCGCCACATCTTGTAGTAGTGCGTGGCCGGGATCTGGCCGCGGGCGATCCCGATGTAGCTCGCGATCCGGGGCTCGGTGTTGAGCGCGCCGTAGTGGTGGCACGTGAACCACACCTGCTTGGCCTCGTCGTAGACCGAGCAGCCCGGAGGGGGCTCCGTCCACGCGCCGCCGCGGAGCAGGCCCGCGTTCGGGTCGTAGTAGAAGCCGAAGTCCATCGAGGACTCGATCGCCTCGGCCTTCGCGGCCAGCTCCGGCACGGCGTTCGCGACCATGATCAGCGCGGCCGCGAGCCAGCCGTTGTCGACGGAGGAGAGGAAGCGGTAGACGCGGCTTCCGTCCGCCGGCCACACGGTCAGCGTCTGGCCCGTGTCCGGGTCGTACCAGTTGTAGTACTGCCCGCTCGCCTCGTGTCGCTCGAGCGAGGCGACCGTCGTCAGCGTGCGGTCGATCCGCGCTTGCGCCTCGGCGGACGTGATGATGCCGAGGTCGCGGGCGGCGAGGGTGCTCCAGAGGTAGGTGCCGACGTTGGTCGGCGAGGTGTACCTCGCCCGCACGCCTTCGGCGCTCACGTTGTCGGACGGCAGCCCCGTCGCCGGGTTGGTCATGGTCACGAACGAGTGCCAGGTGTCGACCGCATAGCCCTGGAGCGTGCTGGCGGGCGGTGCGGTGGCGGCCGGCGCGGCGGCCGCGAGCGTGACGGCGAGGATGAGGAGCATTGTCGATCGGCGGTGCATGGTGAGACCCCCTTTAGCCTTTGATTCCGGTCATGGTGAAGCTCTGCGTGAAGTGCCTCTGCAGGAGCAGGAACAGCAGGATCACCGGTACGACGAGCACGACGGACCCGGCCATGAGCAGGCCGTAGTCCGCCGCGAACTGGCCGCGAGCGAAGATCGCGAGCGCGACCGGCAGCGTAAAGTTGTTCTCGCTCGTGAGGACGACGAGCGGCCAGAGGAGCGAGTTCCAGGCGGGCAGGAACGTGAGGATGGCGAGCGCGGCGAGCGCGGGCGCCGAGAGCGGGATGACCACGCGGCGGAATAGGAAGAACTCGCTGGCGCCGTCCACGCGGCCCGCCTCGAGCAGCTCGTCCGGGATGCTGAGCATGAACTGCCGCATCAGGAAGACGCCGACCGGGCCGGCCGCGGCCGGCAGGACGACCGCGAGGAGGTTGTCCACCAGGTTGAGCTTGCTCATCAGCACGAAGAGCGGCACGAGCGTGACGCTGCCGGGCACGAGCATCGTCCCGAGCACGAGCAGGAAGAGCTTGTCCCGCCCGAAGAAGCGCAGCTTCGCGAGCGCGTAGCCCATCATCGAGCAGAAGACGAGGTTCGAGAGCGTGATCAGCAGCGCGATCAGCGTCGAGTTCCAGAAGTAGCGCGGGAAGTCGAGCCGGTCGAACAGGCGCGTGTAGTTCGCGGTCGTGGGGTGCTCCGGCAGCCACGTGGGCGGGATCTGCAGGAGCTCTCGCTGGGTCTTCAGCGAGCCGAGCAGCATCCACAGGAACGGTCCGACCATGGCTACCAGGCCGAGCACGAGCACCGCGTAGATCCACCACTTGCTCGCCAGACCCGAGCGTGGGCGAGCCTCCAGGCCGGGAAGCGCCGGCGGCTGCCTGGTTGCCTCGAGCGTGCTCATGCGGTCTCGTCGGAGCGCAGCAGCCGGAACTGGATCGCGGCCAGCACGATGATCGCGACGAAGAGCGCGTAGGCGATTGCGCTCGCGTAGCCGAGGTTGAGGAAGCTGAAGCCCTGCTGGTAGACGTACATCGAGACCGAGAGCGTCGAGTCGAGCGGGCCGCCGCCGGTCATCACGAACGGCTCCTCGAAGAGCTGCAGGTAGCCGGCGGTCGTGATCACGGTCAGGAAGAGGATCGCCGGCCGGAGCAGCGGCACGGTGATTCGCCGGAAGATGTGCCAGGCTCGAGCACCGTCCACCCTGGCCGCCTCGTAGAGGGCCGGGTTGATCCCCTGCAGGGCAGCCAGGAAGATGACCATGTCGAAGCCAAGGTTCCGCCAGATGCCGAGCGCGATGATCGAGCCGAGCGCCGTCGATCGCTGTCCCAGCCAGTTCGGGCCGTCGATGCCGATCGCGTCGAGCCCGAGGTTGATCAGGCCGGCGTCCGGCGCGAGCAGGTAGCGCCAGACGACGGCGATCGCGACGATGCTCGTCACGACCGGCAGGTAGTACCCGACCCGGAACAGGGCGACGACCCGGCCGAGCGCCTGGTTGAGGCCGACGGCGGCGGCAAGTCCGAGGGCGATCGTGATCGGGACGCCGAAGAGGACGAAGACCGCCGTGTTCCGCGCCGCCTTCAGGAACTTGTCGTCGTCGAAGAGGTTGGTGTAGTTCTCGAAGCCGATCACGTCGGCGCTGAACCAGCTCTGCAGGTTCGCGATCCCGAAGCTCGTGAAGCTCAGGACGAACGACGCGAGGATCGGAAGCGCGAGGAAGACGAGGAAGACGACGACGAAGGGAAGCGCGAAGGCCCAGCCGGTGACGTGCCGGTTCCAGCGCGACCAGGCGGTGGCGGCCGGAACCGCCTGGTCGGCGCGGATCACCCCTTCGCTCACTCGGTGCCGATCGAGCTCGCCTTTTCCTGCATGGCCCTGGCCGCCTCCTCGGCCGAGGCGCCGCCGATCATGGCCTTCTCCATCTCGGTGTTGATCGCGTCGGCGGCGACCTGCTCCCAGCGCGGGATCGTCGGAGGCGTCTTCGCGTCCTTGAGCTGCTCGCCGAAGAGGCTGAGCTTGTCGTCGGTGGACAGCTTGCCGCTGTCCCAGGCGGATTCGACCGACGGGAGCGCGCTCACGGTCGTGTACCACTTCTGCTGCACGACCGGCGTCGAGAGGTACTCGACGAACTTCCAGGCGGCGTCCTTGTTGTCGCTGTTCTTGAAGACGACCAGGTCGCTGCCGCCGACGAACGACGTTCCGGACTCCTTCACGGGCATCTTGGCGATCGCCCACTTGCCCTCGATGTCGGCGCCGCCCGTCTCCTCGATCAGGCTCATGTGCCAGGGGCCGCTGAAGAACATCGGGTGCGTCCCCTGGATGAACGCCGGCGTGATGTCGAAGCCCTCCGGCACCGACTCGGCGGTCAGGCCTTCCTTGAAGAACGACTGGTAGTACTCGAGCGCCTCGACGACCTCCGGCGAGTCGAACGTGAACGCGCCGTCGGCCGAGACGACCTCGCCGCCGTTCTGCCAGACGAACGGCAGGAGCTCCTGCCAGTTGTTCGGGGCGAGGGAGATGCCGTACTTGGCGCCGCCCTTCTCCTTCATCGCCCGCGCCATCTCCTTGAGCTCGTCCCAGCTCTCGGGCGCCTCCGTGATGCCCGCCTTCTCGGCGATGTCGGTGCGGTAGTAGAGCAGCCGCGTCTCCACGTACCAGGGCACCCCGTAGGCCGTGTCGTCGACGACCCCTGTCGACTGCGCGCTCTCGAAGAACGCCCCCTGGTCGATGGTGTCGGGCACCTGCTCGAGGGCGCCCGTCTTGGCGAACTCGCCCATCCAGGTGGTTCCCATCTGGCTCACGTCCGGCGTCTTGTTGCCGGCCACCGACGTGAGCAGCTTGTCGTGGGCGACGTCCCAGGCGATCGGGGTCACGTTGACCGTGATCCCGGGGTTGTCCTTCATGAAGTCCTTCGCGAGCACGTCGAGCTTCTCGCCCTCGGCGCCCATTGCCCAGACCGTGATCTCGCCGGAGGCGACCTCGGTGCCGCCGCCTCCGGTCCCTTCGTCATCGCCGCCACCGCATCCCGCGGCGACGGCTGCGAGGACAAGGGCGACCAGGCCGGCCACATACCACGTGCGACCTCTCATCGGTTCCACTCCCCCCATGCATGCTTCCGTTCGTTACGAGCCGGTTTTACGGTCTCCTAACCGAGTCAGGCACGATGCAAACCGATGTGCTTTTTCGAGCGATCGCCGTCGTCGGAGCCGGCTGCGGAGGCGCGGACGAGGAGAACGCGTCCGGGACGACAGGGACCGGGGAGGCGCTCGCGCCGTCGATCGCCGAGGACACGGACGATTGCACGAAGGAGTAGCTCGAGCTCGTGAACGAGGGCACGCTCACGATCGGGACGGACAATCCGGCCTACCCGCCCTGGTTCGGGGGCGAGGCGAAGGCGCCGTGGAAGATCGGAGACCCGCGCACGGGCGAAGGCTTCGAGAGCGCCGTCGCGTACGCGGTCGCGGAGGAGCTCGGCTTCGCGACGACGAGGTCGAGTGGAAGGCCGTCTCCTTCAACCAGTCGTTCAGGCCCGGCCCGAAGGACTTCGACTTCGACATCAACCAGATCTCGTACTCGGACGCCCGCGCGAAGAGCGTCGCCTTCAGCGACTCCTACTACGACGTCAACCAGGCGCTCGTCGCGATCAAGGGAACGGAGATCGCCGGCGCCACGAGCGTCGCCGACCTGAAGGACGCGAAGCTCGGCGCCTAGGTGGGTACGACGAGCTACCAGTACATCGTCGACAACGTCCAGCCGGCGAAGTAGCCGTCCGTCTACGACACCTCGAACGACGTGATCTCGGCGCTCAAGGCGAAGCAGATCGACGGCATCGTCGTCGACCTGCCGACGGCCTTCGTCACGGCGGCGGAGATCGAGAACAGCACGATCGTCGGCCAGTTCCCCTCCGTCGGCGAGCAGGAGCGCTTCGGAATGGTGTTCGAGAAGGGCAATCCGCTCGTCCTCTGCGTGAACGAGGTGCTCGAGACGCTCGAGGAGGACGGCCGGCTCGCGGCGATCCAGCAGGAGTGGCTCTCGGACAAGGCCGACGCGCCCGTGATCGAATGACCTTGTGGCTCTGAGCCACAAGGTCTAGTGGCGTGAGCGAGGGCGCCGGCAGCCGTCGCTCGCGGATCCTGGGCGACCTCGGGGGCACGGGCGGCCGAAGCGTCGCAGTCGCACTGACGAGCACGGCCGTCTTCGTCGGCCTCCTCGTTCTCCTCGTCGTCAGCTCGCCGGGCTGGCCGGCGGTCCGGCGGTCGTTTCTCGACGGCGCCATCTTCGGCGCCTCGTTCCCCACGATCGCGCGCGCCTTCTGGCTGAACGTCCAGATCTTCTGCCTGGCCGAGGTCGCGATCCTCGTGCTCGCGCTCGTGATTGCCGTGCTGCGAAGCCTCCCCGGCCCGGTCTTCTTCCCGATCCGCGCGCTCGCGCTCGGCTACACCGACCTCTTCCGCGGCGTGCCGACGATCCTCGTCATCTACATCCTCGGCTTCGGGGCGCCGGCGCTCGAGGTGTCGGGAGTCCCGCGGTCGCCGATGTTCTGGGGAGTCGTCTCGCTGGTGCTCGTCTACTCGGCCTACGTGGCGGAGGTGTACCGGGCCGGAATCGAGTCGGTGCACCCGAGTCTGGAGGCGGCCGCGCGGTCGCTCGGGCTCACGCGTCCGCAGGCGCTCCGGTTCGTGATCCTCCCGCAGGCGGTGAGACGCGTCGTGCCTCCGCTGCTCAACGACTTCATCGGCCTCCAGAAGGACTCGGCGCTCGTCGCGCTGATCGGTCCGGTGGAGGCGTTTCGCCAGTCGCAGATCGAGGTGGCGGGCTCGTTCAACTACACGCCGTACCTCGCGACGGCGCTGCTCTTCGTGCTGCTCACGATCCCCCTCGCGCGCCTCACCGACTGGCTCGTGGCGCGGGAGCGGCGGCGCCGGCTGGCGGGCGGTGGGGCGGCGTGACCGCGGCGCGGGAGACCGTCCGCCTCGAAGGCGTGCGCAAGTCGTTCGGGAGGCTGGAGGTGCTGCGGGGCGTCGACCTGTCGGTCGCCGAGCACGAGGTCGTCTGCCTGATCGGCGCCTCGGGGTCCGGCAAGTCGACGCTGCTCCGCTGTCTGAACCTGCTCGAGCCCGTGGACGCCGGGCGCATCGTCGTCGAGGGGGCCGAGATCACGGCGCGGCGCGTCGACGTGAACCGGATCCGGCGCTCGATCGGGATCGTCTTCCAGGCGTTCAACCTCTTTCCGCACATGACCGTGCTCCGGAACGTCACGCTCGCGCCGCGCGAGGTGCTCGGCCTCTCGCGCGCCGAGGCCGAGGGCCGGGCGCGCGAGCTGCTCGCCCGCTTCGGCCTCCGCGACAAGGTGGACGAGTACCCGGACCGGCTCTCCGGCGGCCAGCAGCAGCGGGCGGCGATCGTGCGCGCGCTCGCGATGCAGCCGCGGATCATGCTCCTCGACGAGGTCACGAGCGCGCTCGACCCCGAGCTCGTGAGCGAGGTGCTGAACGTGATCCGCGAGCTGGCCGCGTCAGGGATGACGATGCTGATCGCGACCCACGAGATGGGCTTCGCGCGCGACATCGCAAACCGGGTCTGCTTCCTGGACGAGGGCGTCATCCTCGAGGAGGGGCGGCCCGATGAGATCTTCGCCTCGCCGCAGAACGCACGCACGCAGCAGTTCCTCCAGCGGATCATCGAGGCCGGCCGCCTCTGAGAGATCAGGCGAGCGCGCGGGTAACGAGGGCGTCGAAGTGCTGGATCAGGCCCTCGCTCGACGTGAGGAGCCGGCCGTGCTCGAGCACGCCCGAGCCGACGCCCCGCTGGACGCGCTCGACCAGAGCCCGATCCTCGGCTCCGACCTGGTCGTCGAACGCGATGAAGTCGCGCACCCATTCGTCCGGGACGTCCGGCGCGAAGAAGTAGTCGAAGAAGCCGGTCGTCCGCTCGGGCCCGTCCGGCAGCAGGGGCCCGACGGAGAGGTTGGGCGGGCCGGGCTCGATGTTCAGCTTCAGGTTCGGCCAGAGGAAGTGGAACTGGCCATGATCGATCTCGCCGCGGGTGTCGTAGGGCGCCCTGCCGTTCTCGCGCAGCGGGCCGAACTGGCTGGAGAAGAGCTCGCTCGTCTCGAGCCGATAGGCGTCGGGGGAGACGTCGAGCACGCCCGCAAGGCCCGGGTGCGCGACCTGGCAGTGGTAGCACTCGAGGAAGTTCTCGGCCGCGATCTTCCAGTTCGCCTGGAGCGCGAACTCGGAGCGGAGGCGGTGCTCGAGCGAGTCGAGGTCGACGCCGGCCGAGGCGACCAGCTCCGGCAGCCCGCCGAGCGTCTCGGCGAGCGGTGCGGCCTCGCGGTCCGGGCAGACGAAGACCAGCGGCCCCCAGGTGTCGACCTGGACGGGGACGAGTCCCAGCTCGGCCGCGTCGAACTCCGGCTCGCGCTGGGAACGCGGCGCCGCCCGCAACGAGCCGTCGAGCCCGTACGTCCAGGCGTGGTAGGGGCACTGGATCGTCTCGCGCCGCCCCTCGCCCTCGACGAGCTGCGAGCCGCGGTGCCGGCAGACGTTGAGGAACGCGCGCAGGTCCCCCTCCCGGTCGCGAACGACCACGACGGGGACGTCGCCGGCGCGGGCCGCCACGTAGCTGCCGGGCTCGGCGACCTGGCCCGAATGGGCGGCGTACTGCCACGCGCGGCGGAAGATCCGCTCCTGCTCGAGCCGGAGGACGGCCGGGTCGGAGTACCAGCTCCACGGCAGGGTCTTGGCGGAGGCGGTCACGGCGTCAATCTAGCCGTCCGGTTTGCGGAAGGTCGCCCCGGGTGACGATCCAGACGCGATGTCGCCTCTGTTCCGGCGCCGGCCGCGTGAAGAGTACGTCGAGGAGACCGAGACGCTGCCGCCGGTCGACGAGCGCGTCGTCACCGAGGAGGAAGTGGTCGAGCAGCCGCCTCGGCGCCCGCCGACGCTCTGGCCGTACCTCCTGGTCCTCCTCCTGCTCGTTCTCGGCGGCCTCGGGGCCTTCTACTACTTCGCGAGGGAAGAGGACAAGGAGACCGTGCCGGCCGTCGTCGACCTCACGGTCGACGAGGCGACGGAGCGCCTGACGAACGCAGGCTTTCGCACCGTCGTGGAGCGGCAGGAGAACGGGGGGGAGCCCGGGCGCGTGTTCGCGCAGCGTCCCGGCGGCGGCAGCCAGCTCGAGTCCGGGGAGGCGGTCACCGTGCTGGTCTCGGCCGGGGAGGCCGAGACCACGGTGCCGAACGTCGTCGGTCTGCCCGAGGACGACGCCGTGGCCCGGCTGGACGGCGCCAGCCTCGGCCAGCGGCGCCGAGGCGTCTTCTCCGAGGAGCCGCCGGGTGTGGTCGTCGCCCAGTCGCCGGCCGCCGGCGAGGAGGCACCGGTCGGGACGAAGGTGCGCATCAACATCTCCAAGGGCACGGGTCGCGTCAAGGTGCCGTCCGTGCTCGGCCGCAAGTCCGACGACGCGGGCGCCATCATCCGCGAGGCCGGTCTCCAGGCGCGGGCGTTCGACGTCCCCTCCGCGGAGCCGAAGGGCACCGTCGTGGCGCAGAGCCCGCAGCCGGGCTCGGAGCTCGCCAGGGGCGAGTTCGTCCGCATCAACGTCTCGACCGGCGAGGGCGGCGAGGACGGCCGGGAGCCACGGCCGATCGCCGTCCCGGATCTTCGAGGCCGGCCCCTGACGGAAGCACAGGACGAGCTCCAGGCGGCGGGCTTCGTCGTCCGCGTCGATTTCGTCCCCTCCCGCGAGCCTGAGGCGACGGTCGTCTCGCAGAGCCCGCGCGCGGGCGCGAAAGCGCACCGGGGCTCGAGCATCCGCATCAACGTCTCCGAGGGGCCGAACCCACAGCCGCGGCAGGAGATTCCGGACGTCGTCGGCCTCGACGAGCAAGAGGCCACGACCGAGCTCGAGGACGCGGGGTTCGAGGTGCGGGTCTTGAGCGAGCCGACCCCGGACGAGAGCGAGGTCGGCCTCGTGCTCCGGCAGGAGCCGGCGGCCGGGCGGAGTGCGCCCCGCGGCGCGTTGATCACGATCTACGTCGCCGAGCTCGCCTAGAGGGGCACTAGACCACGAGCCGGAAGATCAGGATGTCCCGGCGCGGATTCCTCCCGAGCGACGTCACCGTGAGCGAGCCCTTGGCGTTGTTGTAGAGGCCCGTGCCCCCGAGGACGGCGAGCTCGTGGAATTGCCGGTAGAGGATCGCGCCGCCGACGACGATCCTGCCCCGGGGCAGGAAGTACGTGCCGCTGCAGTGCCTCGAGTTGAGGGTCGTGTACGTGCAGAGGAGCTCGGAGTGCCCGAGCGATTTCTGCGTGATGCGCCGGTTGTAGAGCAGCTGTCTCACGATCTCCATGTCGCCCGGGCTTCGCCCTCGGGCGCCGACGTCGACCTTCACGAACCGCACCTCGCGGTTCGTGATCCGGATGACGCCCGGACCCTTGAGCTGGTCGGTGCTCGACGCGGTCGGGACGGCCAGGAGCACAAGTCCGACCGCAGCGATGAGCGTTCCAGTCATCCGTCGCATGTCTCTCCCTTCCTTCTGCTGTCGCGCTTACCCGGCCTCGACGCCGGCTGTCGGCAGCTCCAGCCAGAACGTCGACCCCTTGCCCGCCTTGCTCGTGAACCCGATCCGGCCGCCATGGGCCTCGACGATCTCCCGCGACACCGCGAGCCCGAGGCCGGTCCCGGAGATCCCGCTCGCCGCCGCGTCCCCACGGAAGAATTTCGTGAAGATCTGGGGCTGCTGGTCGTCGGGGACGCCGAGGCCCTCGTCACGCACACGCACCCGCACCGCGTTTCCGGCGCGCTCGCCGATCACTGCGACCACGCCTCCGTCCGGCGAGTACTTGATCGCGTTCGACAGCAGGTTGCCGACGACCTGGGCGAGGCGGTCGCGGTCTCCCACCACGGGCAGCGTCGGTTCGGCCAGGTCGAGCTGGAGCCGGTGCCTGGCGCTCTGGCCGACGAAGAGCTGCGCCTGGTCTCGGAGCAGCTTCGCCATGTCGATGCGCTGCTTCGCGAGCTCGAGCCGGCCCTCCTCGATCCGCTGCACGTCGAGGAAGTCGTCGAGGAGCCCGGCGAGCCGGCGCCCTTCGGCGTCGATGATTCCCAGGTAGTGCCGCCGGGCCGAGTCGTCGAAATCGCGCTGGAGGAGCAGCGAGGTGAAGCCCAGCACGCTCGTGAGCGGCGTCCGGAGCTCGTGGGAGACGATGCTCACGAGGTCGGACTTGAGGCGCTCGCTCTCGCGTAGCTCCGCATTCTGCGCCTCCGACTCGTCCTTGCTCCGCTCGAGCGCCTCGGCCATCGCGTTGAACGAGCGAGTCAGCTCTCCGACCTCGCCCGGACCCGTCTCTCTGAGCCGGAGCGAGAGCTCGCCTCCGGCGAGCCGGCTCGCGCCGGCGGCCACCCCGCGCACGGGGCGTGCGATCGAGCGTGCGAGATAGACACCGAAGACGACGATCAGCGCGGCCGAGAGCGCCAGGCCGGCGAGTCCGACCTGGATCGCGCGCTTGGACTGGCTGTTCGCCGCCTCGGCGTCGGCGGCTGCCAGGGCGTTCTCGGCGGCCAGGAAGCTGGAGAAGCGCTCGCGGATGACGTCCATGCGCCGCTTCCCCTCAGCCGTGGCAACGGTCGAGCGGGCCGCGGCCGGCGCCTCCTGGGCGATGGCGACGAGCGGAACGGCGTAGTCGTTCTCGTAGTTCCGCACGAGCGTCGTCAGCACCTGGGCGCGCCGGCGCTGCTCCGGATCGTCGGCGACGAGCCGCTCGAGCGCGGCGAGCTGGAGCGGCAGCTCGCGCCGTGCCTCCTCCCAGGGCTGCACGAAGCTGGGGTTACCGGTGATCACGATTCCGCGCAGGCTCGTCTCGAGGTCGAAGACGCGTCGCTCGAGGACGAGTGTCGCCGCCGTCACCTGCTTCGAGCGCTCCTCCCGGCTCGTGGCCTCTCGGAGGGCCGAGGCGGCGAGGAGCAGGACTGCGAACACGCTCGCGACGAGCACGGCGAGCAGCGCGCTGACGACCACCACCCGGGTGACGAGGGACATCGAGTTTCTGCGCGGCCGGGCGGCCTCGGCGGGTGCGGAGGCGCTCACCGGTCCGCGAGGAGCTCTTCGACGATCGACTTCAGCTCGTCCGGCTCGAACGGCTTCGCGACGAAGCGGTCGGCGCCGGCGGCGTGCGCGGCGTCCTCGGCGTCGCTCCAGGCCGTGATCACCACCACCGGGGTGCCGCCGAGGTGCGGGTGGCTGCGGATCTGCGTGAGGACGTCGAGCCCGCTCGTTCTCGGCAGCATGAGGTCGAGGACGACGAGGTCCGGCCGGAGCTCGTCCGCGAGCTCGAGCGCGACGAAGCCGTCGGTCGCCTCGGCGAAGCGATAGCCGGAGTCGAGGGTCGCGCGAACGAGCTCGCGCAGGCTGGCCTCGTCATCGCAGATGAGGATCGTACGGATTGTTTCCACGCTCTTTAGTTCGACGGTCGGGTCGAATGTACTTGTCTGCGCGGGAGCGGTGCCCGCTCAGACCGACCCGGCGGGTGCGAGCTGGAACGTCCAGCGCTTGATCAGGACGAATGCGACGGGCATCACGACGAGCAGGGCGATCGCCTGGCCGAGCGTCGCATCGAGCTCGAGCACCTCCACGAGGAACGCGAGCACGCCGGCGGTGAGGCCGGCCACGACGAGTCCGACGAGGACGTAACGAAGGTAGGCACCCCAGAACCCCTCGTGTCCCAGCCCGAAGGTGAAGTAGCGGTTGCCCACGTACATGAGCGCGTTCGAGACGAGGTACGCGACGACCGAGGCCACACCGTACGGGATGGCGACCGCGTACAGCGCGGCGAAAGCGAGAAGGTTGACGGCGTAGCCGGCTGCGCCCACGGCCAGGAACCTCGCCGGCTGGGCGGCGCTCACGCCGCCTTCGCCTCGGCGCCTGCCAGGTAGCGCGCCACGCTTCGGGCCAGCCGGCGCGAGTCGCGGTTCGCCTCGAAGAGTGCGCCGCGCGGCGTCTCCTTGAAGCCGACGAAGTAGAGCCCGCGGTAGGCGCACGAGCCGTCGTCGCGTGCGCGCGGCATGCCGCGGCCGTCAAGCGCGTCCGGAAGGTTGAGGACATCCTCGAGCGCTGTCGTGAAGCCGATCGCGGCGACGACGACCTCGAACGGCTCCTCGACTCCGTCCGAGAAGACGGCGCCGCTCCGCGTCAGCCGCTCGACGCCGGGCCGGACCTGGATCTGTCCGCGCTTCAGCGTCTCGAGGAAGCCGACGTCGATCACGGGCGGCCGCCTGGCCACGAAGGGCCCCCACGCCGCGTCTGCGAGGCCGTACGGCCGCAGGTCGCCAGTCCCGAGGCGGCGCACGACCGCGCCGAGGCGGTCGACCGGCCGCGGCGGAAACGGCATCAGGAGCATCCCGAGGATCTGCACCGGCACCCCGAAGATGTCGCGCCGCGCGATCGGGGGCGGCGTCCGCACCGCGATCGAGACGGACGCCGCTCCCTGCTCGACGAGGTCGGTCGCGATCTCGGCGCCGCTGTTGCCGATGCCGACCACGAGCGCGCGCTGCCCCGCGTAGTCGCGACCGGACGAGTAGTCGGCCGAATGGACGACGCGGCCCGCGAAGTCCCCGAGCCCGGGCCAGCGCGGGAGCCGCTTGCGGTTGTGCTTGCCCGTGGCGACGACGACGGCGCGTGCGGTGAAGTCGCCTCCGCTCGTGCCAACGAGCCATCTCCGGACCTTGTGGCTCTGAGCCACTAGGGCTCCGTCTTGCGGGGCGATCCGATCGACGCGCGAGCCGAGGCGAACGTCGAGACCGAATGACTCGGCGTAGTCGGCGAGGTAGCGCGCGTACTCGTCCTTCGAGACGTATTTCGGCAGGGCCCGCGGGAGCGGCCGGTACGGCAAGCCCGAGAAGCGGCGGACCGTGTGCAGGCAGAGGCGGTCGTAGCGTCGCGCCCAGGTCTCGCCGACCCGCTCGTCCTCCTCGAGCACGAGCGGCTCGTAGCCGCGGCGCTTCAGGGTCGCGGCAGCGGCGAGCCCCGCGGCGCCGGCCCCGACCACGACCACGTCGGTCTCAGAAGGAGTCGTAGGAGCCATGGTAGAACCCGAGGACGAAGAGGAACGACGCGAGCACCCAGTGGAAGACGATCGGGATCGCCCCGCCGAACCAGCGCTGGTCGGGGCGGCGGCGCATGCGGACGACGTAGCGGACGACCATCGCGCCGGCGTACAGCGCGCTGAGCCCGACCACGACCAGGCCGACGTCCGGCGATGGTTCCGTCAGTCGGCCCGATCCGGCCAGGAAGTCGCGGACGAGCCAGGCCATCACGGCGAGGAAGACGACCTGAATGGGCAGCAGGAGCCGGTACGGCATCAGGTGCCAGTCGTGCATCGGAGGCAGCCAGGGCGGCCCGCGCAGTGCGACGACGATCTGCGCGGCGACCCGCACGAGGAAGAGCACGGCGAAGAGCAGCAGGAACCAGCCTGCGAGCCGCGGGTCGACGTCGATGGCGCCCGCGAGCGCCGTAAAGGCGACCAGCCCCGCCGCGGTCACCGCCACCGTCGCGGCGAGCGCGACCTTCGTCGGCGCGGGCGTCGTCACGCCCTCGCCGCCGCCGCGAGGCCGCGGACGACGAAGCCGTCGAACGCGGCGAAGTCCCTGAGGTGCGAGAGCGAGAGGCTCGGTCGCGTGTGGTCGAGCGTCCGCGTCACCGTCAGGCGGACGTTGGGAAGCGAGCGCGCGAGCGCGGTCGCCTCCGCGAGGGGGAAGTACAGGTCGCTGGGGGGAACGATCACCTCGACCCGGGCGCTGAGACCGTCCCGGACACGCAGCGGCGAGAGCTCCTCGACGAAGGCGAGCACGGCGGGCGGGAGCGCGTCGAACAGCCCGTCGTAGCGCTCAGGGTCACGGTTCGCGAGCAGGGCGACGACCGCTCGGGCCTCCTCGTCGACGTCGGCTGCACGCGACGGCAGCTCCTCGAGGGGGTTGAGCTCCTCGCGGTCGATCCGGTCGAGCTCGGACAGCAGGCGATCGCGGTCCGGTCCCGGCGGGAGCGCGGCGACGAGCGAGCGCGCGACCACGTGGCGATGAAGGTCGGTGATGGTGTAGCGGGCGAAGACGCCGTCCTCCTGGTAGCAGCACGTCGTCGCGAGGCAGATGAGCTTGCGCAGGTCGGCAAAGGGCGCCACCGCCGCGACGACGGACACGCGCCGGGCGAGGTCGGCGTCACCGGCGGCGAGCAGGGCGAGGCCGGCGCCCGTGGAGGCGCCGATGAGCGCAACGCGACCTCCGCGTACGTCGGGGCGCTCGCAGGCCGCTCGCGCGACCGCAGCGGTCGCAGCCAGCGTCCGCGACGTGATCGTCCCGTCACCGAGGCCCGGGATGTCCGGGACGACGACGACGAAGCCCGCCCGCGCCAACCCGTGCGCGAGCCGGATGACGACGGGCTCCTGACGCCGGAGCGGGTGCGCGCCGTTGACGAAGACCCACGCCGGCCGCGGCTCGTCGTCGGGCCGGCGGAGGACCTGCACGGCGACGCCGTCGACCTCGAGCTCCTCGACGCGCGGCTCCGGGGTCAGCAGCTTGACGAGCCGGGCCAGGACGGGGACGTCGAGCACGACAGCGATGAGGACGAGCGCGTGGATCCTCGCACGGGCTCGGGCGCGGAGGCTCATCCGAGGAGCGCGGCGTGGTGCCGGTACCAGTCGCTCTGGAACCGCTCTTCGGGGTCGTACCGCAGCTTGGCGGCGAGGAACTCGCGGAACTGCGGGTAGCACGCCTCGACCTGCTCGCGCCGCGCCCAGCGGTGGTAGGTGAGGAAGTAGCTCCCGCCCCGGGCGATCGCCATGTCGATCAGGCGCCGGAACGAGTCGGCCGCCTGCGTGAGCCCGGCCGGCGTGTGCACGGTGTGCAGGTTGAAGATCACGCACGCCCACGCCTCGCGCGCCCACGGGAGAAAGGTCTCGTCGTCGCGCTCGACCAGCCGAACGGTCCCGTAGATGACATCGACGCCGTGCCGCCGGAAGTCCGCCGCGACCTCGCCCATGAAGTCGTCCAGCCGGTCGCGCGGCACGTAGAGCTCCGTGATCATCTCCGTCGCCCGGTCGGTCGCGCCGGTGACCTCGTCGAGCCAGCGGTGGTAGTCGTCGATGTACTCGGCGAACTGGTGCGCGTCGGACAGGTAGACCTGGCCGGAGGTGGCGAGGTAGTGCGACGAGTAACCCTCCCAGGCGGCGGCCTTGTCGACGTGCGTGAGGAGGAGGAGCTTCTTCCAGTCGTCGGTCGTGAGGGCGCGCTGGGCGCCCGGGATCGGCGTCGCGTCGTCGACCGGCCTGTAGCACGAGAACACGCCGCGCCGGAGGAACCGCGGGTCGGCCGGATCGATCGCGAACTGGAAGTCTCCGTAGAGGAATCCGTCCCCGATCCGGTCGTCGAAGGCCTCGATCAGGCCCTCGATCTCGCGCACCTCGACCACGCGCTCGAGCTTCCGGCGCGGCGCGAGCCGCAGCCTGACCGAGTGGACGACGCCGAAGAGGCCGTAGCCGCCCACGACGAGGCGGAAGAGCTCCGAGTTCTGGCCGCGGCTGCAGGTGAGGACGTCGCCGCGCGCATCCACGAGCGTCAACGACTCGACGTCGTCGACGAGCGGCTTGAACGTCAGTCCACGGCCGTGCCCGTTCGCCGCCAGGGCGCCCCCGATCGAGAGTCGGTCGGCGCCGGTCTGCTTCTGCCGGATTCCCCAAGCCGGCGCGCCGCCGACCTGCTCCGCCAGGAGGTAGGCGAGCAGCGCGGGCCACTGGATCCCGGCCTCGACGTCGATCGTGCCGCGCTCCCGGTCGAAGTCGAGCACGCGTGCCAGCGGCCTCGTGTCGACGAGGAGGCCGTCCGTGCAGAACTGCTGGCCGCCCATCGCATGCCGCCCGCCGCTGACGGCGAGCGGGAGGCCCTGCTCCCGCGACCGGGCGACGGCCGCGCCGATCGCCGCGAGCGAGTCGACCGGCACGACCTCGGCGACGACCGTCTCGTTCAGCTGCGAGTGGACGTCGTTCACCCGGGTTGCGCCCGCATCGGCGACCGGGTTGCTCATCGCGCCCGCTCCTTCACCTGCCGAGCGTAACGCCGGGGTATCCGGTCTGACCGTGTATAGCACATGTGCTATAGATAGCAGGTGTGCTATGGCGAGTCAAGGGTCGGGTAGCGTCTTCGCCATGCAGACGCACCACGCCGAGCGGGAGGAGCGCGTCCCGCCGCTCGAGCTGTTCTTCGACCTCGTCTTCGTCTTCGCGATCACCCAGGTGACCGGCCTGCTGTCGGCCGACGCGACGTGGGCCGGTCTCGGCCGGGGGATGCTCGTGCTCGGTGCGCTCTGGTGGGCCTGGGCCGCCTACGCGTGGCTCACGAACACGCTCGACCCGGAGGAGGGGGCGGTGCGCCTGGCCATGTTCGCCGCGATGGGCGCGATGCTCGTGGTCTCGCTCGCGGTGCCGGAGGCCTTCGACGCCGACGGCGTCCTGTTCGGGGTCGCGTACTTCGCCGTGCGCGCGCTTCACATCGTCCTCTACGCGATCGCGGGGCGGGGCGATGCCGACCTGCTCGGCGCCGTCCTACGGATGGCGCCCACCGCGACGTTCGGCCCTGCGCTGCTCATCGTCGCCGGCTTCCTCGACGGGCCGGCCCAGGCGGGACTCTGGGCGCTCGCGCTCGCGCTCGACTATCTCGGCGTGCTCGTCGGCCGCGGGGAGGGCTGGCGCGTGGCGCCGGCGCACTTCGCCGAGCGGCACGGGCTGATCGTCATCATCGCCCTCGGCGAGTCGATCGTCGCTCTCGGCGTCGGAGCCGGCCAGCTATCCCTCGGCGTCGGCGTCGTTGCGGGTGCCCTGCTCGGAATCGCCGTCGTGGCGGCGATGTGGTGGGCGTACTTCGACGTGGTCGCGATCGTCGCCCAGCGCAGGCTGACCCAGGCGCGCGGGGCGGCCCGGGCGGCGCAGGCCCGCGATTCCTACAGCTACCTCCACTTGCCGATGGTCGCCGGCATCGTCCTGTTCGCCCTGGGGCTGAAGAAGACGCTCGCGGACGTCGACGACCCGCTGGAGGCCGTCCCCGCCGTTGGGCTCTGCGGCGGGCTCGCGCTGTACCTGCTCGCGCACGTCGCCTTCCGCCTGCGCAACGTCGGCACGTGGAATCGCCAGCGACTGATCGCGGCCGCCGTCCTCCTCGCGCTGCTGCCCGTCGCGTTCGAGATCCCGGCGCTCGCGGCCCTCGGCCTGTCCGCGGCGGTGTGCACCGTGCTGATCGCGTACGAGGCGATCCGTTTCCGCGAGGCGCGCGCCCGCGTGCGCCACCCGGGCGAGGCGGCTGCCTAAGGGGCCTGACCTTCGGTCGCGCGCAGCCACACCGACCACGGCTCCACGCTCTCGATCGTCAGCATGTCGCTCGCCCAGGGGTCGTCGGCAAGGCGGGCGCGGATCGCCGCCGCGCTCTCCACGTCGGCGACGAGCAGAACGCCTTTGCCGTCGCCCTCGCCCACGGGGCCACCGAGAACGACGACTCCCTCCTCCGTGAGCGCATCCATGAAGGCCGCGTGCTCGTCCCACCCGGCCTGACGACGCCGTGGCCGCGAGTGATCCCACGCGGGACCGCACGCAAGCTCGACCAGGTAGTAACCGGCCACGCCGGCAGAGTACGCGGTCTGCTCGGAAGCGGCCTCAGGCTGCCTCCACGACGCGGTTGCGAAGCACACCGAGGCCCTCCACCTCGAGCTCGACGACGTCGCCCGACTTCAGATAGCGGTCGAGCTCGAGGCCGCAGCCGCCGCCGACGGTGCCCGAGCCCACGAACTCGCCGGGATGGAGCGTCTCGTCGCGCGAGAGGTGCTCGAGCACGTCCTCCCAGCGGTGGTGCATGTCGGCCGTCGTCCCGCGCGACCACTCCTCTCCGTTCACGCGCGCGACCATCGTGAGCGAGTACGGGTCGGCGAGCTCGTCGGGTGTGACGAGGTAGGGGCCGATCGCGTTGCCGGTGTCGAAGTCCTTTCCCTTCGCCGGGCCCAGGCGCGCGGCCATCTCGCGCATCTGAACGTCGCGGGCGGTGAAGTCGTTGAAGATGCTGAAGCCGGCGATGTGGTCGAACGCGCGGTCGCGCGTGATGTCCCGTCCCGACCGGCCCACGACGATCCCCCACTCGAGCTCGTAGTCGAACCTCTTCTCCCCCCGCGGCATGCGCACCTCCGCCTCCGGTCCGACCACGCTGAAGCGGTTGCTCTTGTGGTAGATCGGCTGCTCGTACCACACCTTCGGCAGCCTGAGGAAGGGCTGCGCAAGCGGTGCGAGCGGACCGAGCTTCCAGCGGGCGACGGTGCGCGTCGCCTGGACGATGTGCTTCTCGAAGACCATGCAGTCGCGAATCGAGCGCGGGCGGGGCAGCGGCGCGAGCAGCGTGAGGCCCGCGAGGGGGCGGGTCGGACCCGACGACGTTTCGGCGCGCTCGCGGGCCGCGTCGCCCCCGTCGAGATAGGCGAGCATGCTCGCGAGCTGGGGTGCGCCGGACGAGCTCAGGTCGACGACGGAGTCCCCCTCGAGCCGGCCGAGCCGGTCGCCGTCCTCCGTTCGGAAGGTCAGCAGCTTCATCCGCTTCGGTCATCTTCCCGCTTGTGCGCGTGGCGGCCAAGTGGCATAGCATCGACGCTTCCGGTCGGAGCCCCCGGAGGAGTCGCGTTGCGAATCATCGACCTGAGCGTCCCGATCTCGACGACCGGAGGAGAGCCGGTTCCGCCCAAGATCGCGTACCACGACCACGCCTGGGGAGCCTCGCGCATGGCGCTTGTTCCCGCCCTCGACAAACGCTCCGTGGCGAAGACCCTCCGCAACATCGTCGGCGGCCTGGTCACCGGCAAGCGGGTCCGCAAGCGGGATTTTCCCGACGGAGCCGCGCTGGCCTGGGAGACGCTCCGGACCGACACGCATCACGGCACGCACGTGGATGCCCCGTGGCACTACGGGCCGACGACGGACGGCCGGCCGGCGCGGACGATCGACCAGCTCCCGCTCGAGTGGTTCGTCGGCCCCGGCGTGCGGCTCGACCTTCGCGCCGTCGCCCCGGAGGCCACGATCACGGTCGACGACCTGAAGGGGGCGCTCGAGGCGATCGGCTACACGCTGCGGCCGATGGACGTCGTGCTGCTCTGGACCGGCGCGGACGAGCTCTGGGGGCGACCGGAGTACCTCGAGGACTATTGCGGTCTCGACGCGGAGGGCACGCGCTGGCTTCTCGACCAGGGCGTCAAGGTGATCGGCACCGATGCCTGGAGCCTCGACCGGCCGCCGCGCACGATGGGGCAGGACTTCATCCGCAGCCGGGATCCCGCCTTCCTGTGGCCGGCGCACTTCGTCGGTCGGGAGCGCGAGTACTGCCAGATCGAGAAGCTCGCGCACCTCGGGGACCTACCGGCGCCGACCGGCTACACCGTCGTCTGCCTTCCGGTCTCGATCGAGCGTGCGAGCGCGGGGTGGACCCGCGCCGTCGCCATTGTGTCCGGCGGCGATCAGGAAGTAGGCTAGAGCGTTCTTCCGTTCCTCGAGCCGGATGGGGCCGAATGAGCGACCAGATCACCAGCGAGGGGCAGATCGACAGGCGGGCCACGCTCCTCCGCGCCCCTCTGTTCGCGGGGTTCGCAGACGAGGTGATCGCCCGGCTGGCGAAGATGGCGCGCATCGCGGCCTACCCCGAGGGAGACGAGATCATCGAGCAGGACGCCGAGTTCGACGAGGAGTCGGACGGGCTGTTCTTCCTCATCGACGGAGCGGTCGAGGTTCGCAGAGGCTCGACCGACGGCACCGACGGCCGGCTGCTCGCGCGCCTCGGCCCGGGCGACTTCTTCGGCGAGCTCTCGCTCCTCGACGGCCGCCCGCGCTCCGCGTCGGTCTTCGCCGTCGAGGAGGCGATCTGCCTCGTGCTCGGGCGCTGGGACTTCCTCCGAGAGCTGCGCAAGGACCCGGTGATCGCCGAGAAGATGCTCGTCACCGTGGCCGGCCGGCTGCGCGACGTCTACGAGTCGGAGGGCCGGCCGGAATGAAGGGTGGGGGCGAGGCCCCGCTGCCCCGGGACGCCGAGCAGATCGATCCGCAGACCTGGCGCCGGCTGCTCGGCTCGGACGCGAAGGACCGCGCCGCGGCGGCGGCTCAGGTGCGCGACCAGGGCGAGCGGGAGCGGTACGCCGGCGCGCTCGTGGGCGCGGTCGAGGACGACGCCGGGTACTCGCTCGGCCACCGGCGCGCCGCGGGCGAGGCGCTCGGACTCCTGGGAGACCCGCGGATCGTCACCCGCGATCCGGCCCTGGTGCGCGTCCCGGCCGGGCCGTTCCTCCTGGGGACGCGCGCCGAGGACATGCCGAAGATCATCAAGGAGTACAAGCACGCGCGCGTCCAGCGCCGGTTCGTCGCCAAGGAGATGCCGCAGCACGAGGTGCAGGTCGCCGAGTTCGAGATCGGGAAGTACCCGGTCACGAACCAGGAGTACGCCGAGTTCGCGCAGGCCACCGGCCGCGCCGCGCCGCCCTCCTGGGACGGTCCCACCTTCCCGGAAGGAAGGGGGAACCACCCGGTGACGCGCATCAGCCACGACGACGCCGTCGCCTACACCGAGTGGCTGAGCGCGGAGACCGGCCGCCGCTACCGGCAGCCGACCGAGGTCGAGTGGGAGAAAGCCGCGCGCGGAACCGACGGCAGGCTCTATCCCTGGGGGAACGACTTCGAGCCGGAGCGCTGCAACACGCTCGAGGGCAACACCTTCGCGACGCTCTACAAGCGGGCGCGCCCGGTCTTCAACGTCGTTCTCCGCATCGGCTCGGTCGTCGTCGACAGCGGCCTGCTCGGCGACCGGTTCGACAAGGCTATGGCGACGACGCCGGTCGGCATCTATCCGAACGGCGCCTCTCCGTACGGCGCGCTCGACATGGCCGGGAACGCCGAGGAGTGGGTGGCCGACACGTTCTGGCTCTACCCGGGGTATCCCTTCGCCGACGAGTTCGACTGGAGCGCCGAGGACTGGGTCTGCCGTGGCGGGGCCTGGAACCGGCCCGGCGACGTCGCGCGGACGGCTCGGCGGCACGGCAACTTCGTCGGGACCGGCTCGATCGGACTGCGTCTGGCCCGCGACGTCGAGTCTTGAAGCACCGTCCGAACCCCGAGGGGATGACGGCAGCGGGCGTCCAGGAGGGGAAGCCGTGATCAGCGACGAGGAGTTCCTCGCCGACGAGCGCTACGTCCTCGATCGTTACCAGCCGGCGGAGATCGAGGGCTGGTCGACGCGGATCTTCGACGACGGGGCGGGGGACGCCGTCTTCTTCGTGCCGATCATCCGCGGCCTCGAGGTCGTCTACGCCAAACAGCTCCGCACGTTCGCGAGCACCAACCGCGTGCTGCTGTACGAACGGACCGAGAGCCTCGACCGGCCCGTGTACGTCGGTGCGAGGGTGGACGAGCTGCGCAGGGTCCTCGATCACGTCGGCATCGAGCGCGCCCACGTCGTCGGCCTCGGCGACGCCGGCATCCCGACGTTCAACTTCGGCCGCGAGCATCCCCAGCGCTGTCTGTCCCTGACCTCGATCTGCCTCGGCCCGCGCTACCGCGTGCCTCCCTACTGGCTGAACGAGAAGATCGTCAACCCGCTGACCCTGCGTCTCCCGCTCGAGCGGATCGTGCCGGACCGGCTCATCCGCACGATGGTCGTCAAGGCGACGGCGGGCGGAGGGCCGCTCCCGCCGCACCTGATCGGCCACATGGTCGATCACATCGACGAGCAGATGCGCGTGCACAAGTTCTCGGTGCTGCCGGTCACGGGCCGGCACGAGATGCGCGACTGGGCGCACGCGCTGCGCGTCCCCACGCTGCTCGTCGACCGCGACGACGATCCACTGGCGCCCGTGGCCGAGATGGAAGAGCTCCAGGGCCTGCTCCCCGACTGCTACGGCCTCCACGTGGTGCACGACGGCGGCCGCTTCATCACCTACACGCACGCGGACGAGATCAACCGCGCCCTGCGCGACTTCTTCGCGCGGGTGGCCGCGGCCGCGCCGCAGGAGCAGGCGGAAAGCCGGTGACCGGGTCTCCACAGGCCCCGCGCGCGACCGAGGGGCCCGTCGTCTCGGACGCGCAGCTGACGGCCGACCGGGACTACCTCGGCTCCGGGCTCGAGCCCCGGCAGGTCGCCGGCTGGGAGACCGAGATCTTCGACCAGGGCAGCGGCGAGGCGATTCTCTACGTCCCGATCCTCGCCCACGTCGAGGTCATCTACGCGCGGCAGCTTCGCGACTTCGGCCGGGACCACCGCGTGATCACTTACCGGCGCCCCGAGGCGACCTCGGCGCCTGCCACCATCGCCGACCGGGTGGAGGAGGTGCGCCAGCTCCTCGATCGCCTGGAGATCGACCGCGCGCACGTCGTCGGCCGCGGCGAGGGCGCGATCGTCGCCTCCGAGTTCGCGCTCGCCCATCCGGACCGCTGCCGCTCGCTCGTCATGATCAGCCTCGGTCTCACGCACAAGGTTCCGCCCGTGCTCGTGACCAGAGCGCTCAACTGGGCTCTCCTCCACCTGCCGATCGAGGGACGCCTCCTGACGGACGACAGCTGGCGCCGCAAGGTCGTGAAGTACCTCTCGGGCAAGGACCAGCGGCTCAGCTACGACCAGCTCATGGGCGTCTACGCGCAGATTCCGGACTTCATCAAGGTCTGCAAGTACTCGGTCACGCCGCTCGTGCTCTACCACGACCTGCGGGGCAAGACGCAGCGCATCACGACGCCGACGCTCCTGGTCACGACCGACGAGGACCCGCGCGCCACGCGTGCCGACCTCGAGGAGCTTGCCGCGGCGCTGCCGGACTGCCGCGGCGTCCACGTCGTGCCGCAGGGCGGTCGCTTCGTCAACTACGTCCAGGGCGACGAGGTCAACCGCCTCATCCGGGCCTTCTACGCGCAGCTCGCCGATCGCCCGGACGGGGAGGCCGCGAACGAGCAGCCGGGCGCCGAACTTGAACCCGGGCGGTCGACACGCAATGCTTGACCACTTCGACGGGAGGCTCGGGGTATGCGCAGGGTCGTGATCACGGGGCTAGGCGTCCTCGCCCCGAACGGGGTCGGGAAGGAGGCGTTCTGGGACGCCTGCGTCAAGGGCATCTCGGGCGCCGAGCTCATCACCAAGTTCGACGTCAGCCAGATGACGTCCCAGATCGCGTGCGAGGTGAGGGACTTCGACCCCAGGGCGTTCGGGCTCGACGACTACGAGTCGACGAGCCTCGACCGCCACGTCCAGTTCGCGCTCGCCGCCGCCGTGCAGGCGGTCGAGGACGCGCAGCTCGACGTCGACGCGATCGACCGCGAGCGAGCCGGCGTCTGGATCGGGTCGACGAACTCCGCTCCCGAGACGTACGAAGGCGTCTGGGAGCGGGTGACGGGCAAGGGCGCGGAGAGCATCGTCGGCAAGAAGCTTCCCGACGATTTCTACTGGGGCGTCCTGTCGAACGCGGCCTCCTCGAGCATCGCCGTACGGTTCGGCTTCAAGGGACCGGCGGTGATGGTCTCCGACGCGTGCTCGTCGGGCGTGAACGCCCTCGAGCAGGCGCGCCACTCGATCGTGGACGGGTTCTGCGACATCGCGTTCGCCGGCGGCACCGATGCGTCGGTCACGCCCATGGGGCTCGACTGCTACTGCGTGCTGGGCGCTGTCAGCAAGCGCAACGACGACCCGAAGGGCGCGAGCCGGCCGTTCGACCGCGACCGCGACGGATTCGTGCTCGGCGAGGGATCCGCCATGCTCGTCGTCGAGGAGCTCGAGCACGCCCGTCGGCGCGGGGCGCAGATCTACGCCGAGATCCTCGGGGTCGGCACGAACACCAACGCCTACCACATGACCGCGCTGCCCTCGCACGGCGAGCCGCTCGCCGAGGTGATGACCCTCGCGATGCGACGCGCCGGCGTCGGGCCGGGCGACGTGCACTACGTGAACGCCCACGGAACCTCGACGCCCCTGAACGACCGCCACGAGTCCGGCGCGGCCAAGAGCGCGTTCGGTGATCGGGCGGCGAAGATCCCGATCAGCTCGACCAAGTGCGTGATCGGGCACACCCAGGGCGCCGCGAGCGCGCACCAGATGATCGTCCTCTGCATGACGCTGCGCGACCAGGTCATGCATCCGACGATCAACTACGAGAATCCCGATCCCGACTGCGACCTCGACTACGTGCCGAACGAGGCGCGGGAGGCGCAGGTCGACGTGGCGATGGCGAACGCCTGCGGCTTCGGCGGGATCAACTCCTCGGTCGTCGTGGGGCGCTGGGGCCGCGAGGGATGAGTGCGGGCGGCGAGCTCGCCGGGCGGCGCCGGGTAGCGATCACGGGCATCGGCCTCGTCGCGCCCATCGGCATCGGCAAGGAGGCGTTCTGGGCCGCGGCGAAGGAAGGCCGCTCGGGAACCGGGCGCCCGACCCGGCTCGAGCATCCGGACACGCCGGTGAAGGTGGTCGGCGAGGTCAAGGACTTCGTCCCCACGGACTACATCAGCAAGAAGCTGATGGTCCGCACCGACCGGAACACGCAGTTCTCGTTCGCCGCCTGCTTCGAGGCGGTCGAGGACGCCGGAATCGATCCCGCGGAGGAGCAGAAGGATCGCGTCGGGATCGTGCTCTCCTCCAACTACGGCGGCCTCAGCTACTTCCTCGAGAACCTCGAGCGGCTCCACCAGAAGGGGCCGTCATTCGTCAGCGCCTACATGGCCACCGCGTGGCTGCCGTCGGCGCCGGTCGGCCAGCTCTCGATCCACTACGGAACGACCGGCTACTCGAAGACGGTGATCAACGACGCGGCGGGTGGGGCGGACGCGATCGGCGCCGGCTACCGCGCGATCGGCCGCGGCGACGCCGACGTGGTGATCGCGGGCGGCTTCGAGGTGCCGCTCGTCGACCCGGCGATCGTGGGCCTGGCGACCTTCGACGACTTCTGCAAGGACGCGCCCGAGCCGGAGAAGGCCTTCCGGCCCTTCGACGTCGATCGGCGCGGGATCGTGATCGCGGAGGGCGGCGGCATCGTGATCCTGGAGGAGCTCGAGCGCGCCCAGGCCCGCCGCGCCAAGGCCTACGCCGAGATCACCGGGTACGCACAGACCTCCGACGCGGCGCAGCTCCAGCAGGTCGCGCCCGACGGCGTCCAGTATGCCCGGGCCATGCGGCTCGCGCTCGAGCAGGGCGGCCTCGGCCCCGACGACGTGGGCTACGTGAACGCCGACGGCCGCGCGACGGCGGAGGGGGATCGCGCCGAGGCGAGGGCGCTCCAGCTCCTCCTCGGCGACCGGGTCCGCTCGGTGCCGGTGAGCGCGCCGAAGTCGATGACGGGCAACTCGCTCGCCGGCGCGGGGCCGATCGACGTCGCGTTCGCCTCGCTCGCGCTCCGGCACGGGCTCCTGCCGCCGACGATCAACCTCGACCGGCAGGACCCCGAGTGCGACCTGCGCCTGGTCGCAAACCAGCCCGAGGAGGCGACCGTCGACGTCGTCCTGGTGTGCGCGCGCGGCACGACCGGGGTCAACTCGGCGCTCTCGCTGAAGCGCCTGGACTGATCGGAGGGAGGAAGGATGGCCTTCGTCACGGATGAGAACCGCAAGTGGTGGACGCTTGGGGCGGTCACGTTCTCGCTGTTTCTGACCTACCTCGACACCACCGTCGTGAACGTCGCCCTGCCGGCGATCCGAGACGATTTCGACGTCGCCATCTCCGACCTGGAATGGGTCGTGAGCGGCTACCTGCTCACCTACGCCGTCTTCCTGCTCTCTGGGGGCAAGCTCGCCGACTACTTCGGCCGGCGGCTGATCTTCACGATCGGTCTCGGCATCTTCACGATCAGCTCGCTCTTCTGCGGGCTCGCCTCGGACAACGATATGCTCATCGTCGCGCGGACCGTCCAGGGCGTCGGCTCGGCGCTGATGCTGCCCGGTTCCCACTCGCTCATCGCCGCGAACTTTCCGGCGCACCAGCGCGGGCTGGCGTTCGGCATCTGGACCGGCTTCTCGGGCCTCGGGCTCGCCCTCGGCCCGCTCGTGGGCGGCCTCATCACCGAGGGTCTCGACTGGCGGTGGATCTTCTACGTCAACATCCCGATCGGCATCCTCGGAATCATCGCCGCCCTGCTGATCATCCGCGAGTCGAAGGACCCCTCCGAGGAGCGGCGCCTCGACTTCCCCGGGCTCGCCGCCGCCGGCGCCGCTCTCTTCCTGCTCACCTTCGGGCTGATCGAGGCGAACCAGCGCGGCTGGACGTCGACCCTGATCCTGCTGTGCTTCGCCGGCGCCGCGGTCTCGTTTGCGCTGTTCCTCGCGTTCGAGCGCTTCCAGCGGGTTCCGCTGGTCCCCCTCTCGATGTTCCGGAACCCTGCCTTCTCGGGCGCGCTGTTCGCCGCCCTGCTCGGCCTCCTCGCCCTGCTCGGCGTCCTCTTCTTCGTCTCCCTCTACCTCCAGAACGTGCTTCGCTACTCGGCGATCGAGGCCGGCGCGATCTTCACGCCGATGACCGTGCTCTTCGTCGCGCTCGCCCCGATCGCCGGGAAGCTCACCGACCGCGTCGGGCCCCGCTGGCCCATTACCGCGGGCATGGCGCTGCTCGGAGCCTCGCTGCTGCTCTTCTCGCGGCTCGACGCCGAGTCGGGCTTCTGGGACATGCTCCCGGCGCTGATCATCGGCGGCATCGGCATGGGCTTCAGCCTGGCGCCGACCACGATGGCCGTGGTCAGCTCGGTGCCGCAGCACATGGCCGGAGTCGGCTCCGGCCTGCTGAACAGCCACCGTCAGATCGGAGGCAACTTCGGGATCGCGATCATGGGCGCGATCGTCGCCGTCCAGATCGGCGGCCTCGAAGCTCTCGATCCTGGCCACCCGCGCTTCCGAGCGGCCTTCCTCACAGGCTTCCAGGACGCGCTGCTCGTGGGCGGGCTGATCGCGCTGGCGGGCGCGCTGATCGCCGCGGTGACGATCCGGAAGCCGCGGGAGCTGGAGAGCCGCAAGCCGGCGCCGGCCGCTTGAGCCTGCTCAACGAGCAGAACCGCAAATGGTGGACGCTGGGGACGGTCACGTTCTCGCTGTTCATGGTCATGCTCGACACGACGATCGTGAACGTCGCCCTCCCGGCGATCCAGGCCGACCTCTCACTCGAGATCTCGGACCTCGAGTGGATCGTGAACGGGTTCCTCCTCACCTATGCCGTGTTCCTCCTGACGGGCGGCAAGCTCGCCGACTTCCTCGGGCGGAGGCGCATCTTCCTCACCGGCTTCTTCGTCTTCGTCGCCAGCTCGCTCGCCTGCGGGCTCGCCGTGAACGGCTCGATGCTCATCGCCGCGCGGGCCGCCCAGGGAGTGGGGGCCGCGCTCATGCTCCCTGGAACGCTCTCGATCATCTCCGCCACCTTCTCGGTCCGCGAGCGCGGGACGGCATTCGGGATCTGGGCCGGGGTCTCCGGGCTGGGGCTCGCGCTCGGCCCGCTCGTGGGCGGCCTCCTCACCGAGGGGATCGGCTGGCGGTGGATCTTCTTCGTCAACGTTCCGCTCGGGGCGATCGGCCTCGTCGCCGGCCGCCTGATCATCCGCGAGTCGAGAGACACGTCCGAGGAGCAGCGCCTCGACGTGGCCGGTCTGGTCGCGTCGGGCGCCGCGCTCTTCCTGCTCACGTTTGCGCTCGTCGAGGGCAACGGCTACGGCTGGGGATCGCCCGTGATCCTCATGTGCTTCGCCGGCTCGGCAGCCGCGTTCGCCGCATTTCTCCTGCTCGAACACCGGCAGCGGCTGCCCATGCTCGATCTCGCGCTCTTCCGCAACCCCACCTTCGCGGGCGCGAGTCTCGTCGCGCTCACGCTCACGCTTGCGCTGCTCGGCGTCCTCTTCTTCGTCTCCATCTACCTCCAGACAATCCTCGGTTACTCCGCCGTTCGCGCGGGCCTGGCGTTCATGCCGATGACGCTGCTCTTCATGGCGCTCGCGCCGCCCACGGGCAAGATCGCCGACCGGATCGGCCCGCGCTGGCCGATCGCCACCGGCATGACGCTGCTCGCCGTCGCGCTCTTCCTGATGTCGCGGCTCGGCGCCGATTCGAGCTTCTGGGAGCAGCTACCGGCGCTGCTGCTCGCGGGCGCAGGCCTGGGAATGACCTTGCCGCCGGTGAACGCCGCCGCCCTCGGCTCGGTGCCGGTCGCCAAGGCGGGCGTCGCCGCCGGCGTGCTCAACACGTGCCGCCAGACCGGCGGCTCGCTCGGCGTCGCGATCATGGGCGCCATCCTGCTGGTCCGGATCGGTGACCGCACCGCTTCGGACCCCGGCTTTGCTGAGGCGTTCATGGCCGGATTCGAGAACGCGCTGCGCGTGGCCGCGATCATCGTCCTCGCCGGCGCCGTGACGGCCGCGCTGGCGATCAGGAGGCTCCGCGAGCGCGGCGCGTCGCAGGCCTTCGAAGCGGGGCTCTAGTGCCCCTTCAGGGGCACTAGCCTTTTCGGCTGGAGAGGGCCTCGAACTCGGCCGCGTACCACTTCCGCTGCTGCTGGGCGAGCCTCCCCCTCATCATCCGCTCGCGGATCTTGACCGCGAGCGGGTTCTTCCAGGACGCGACCTGGCCGATCCGCCACGCCCGGGTCTGCATGTCCGCCGTCGGGCCCCTGCGCTGCTCCTCGAGCTCGCGCAGCGCCGAGGAGACGGCGTCGCGATCACGCAGCGAGCCGGCGCCCGCCAGGCAATCCGCGAGGGCGACGCCGTCCTGCATCGCCTCGCCGGCGCCGCGCCCGGAGTTCGGAGTGGCCGCGTGAGCGGCGTCGCCGAGGATCGTCACGCGGCCGTCGCTCCAGCGCTCCAGGGGCTCGAAGTCCTTGATGTCGTTCCGGAACATCGATTCCGCAGGCGTCGCCTCGATCATCTCGATCGTCGGTTCCGGAAAGCGCCGGAAGCGTCTGAGCAGGTCCTCCTTGATCGCGGCCGAGCGCGTGAAGCGCTCCGCCGCATCCGGTTTCGCGCCGTCTGCGGCCGAGCTCCCGCGGGGGTTCATGGTCACGGCGAACCAGCAGCGGACGTCCTTGGAGGTGTGGATCATCACGAACCGGTCGCCCCGCCCCAGCGTGACGGAGAACTTGCCGCCGGGAAAGGCCGGATGGTCGAACTCGATCAGCGCGCGGACGTACTGGTAGCCGGCGTAGCGGAGCGGAACATCGCCGAACAGCGCCGTGCGGATGCCGGACTCCACGCCGTCGGCGCCGACGAGGACGGCGCCGCGCTCCTCGCCGCCGTCCGCCAGCTGCACGGTGACGCCGGACTCGTCCTGCTCGAAGCCGGCGCAGGTCTTGCCGTACTGGACGACGCCCTCGCCCAGCGCGTCGAGCAGCAGCCGCAGCAGCACCGCCCGTCTGATGTTGACCGGCGGTCGGAGGCCGTGCTGCCGGACCATCTCTCCCACGTCGTTGCGGATCAGCACCTTGCCGCGCCACGTGCGCCACTCCTGCACCTCGACCGGTCGGCCGAGCTCCTCGACCGAGTCGGCGAGGCCGAGACGATCGAGAGCCGCGACGCCGTCGACCCAGATGCCGACGCAGCCGACGTCGTACAGCTCCGCCGCGCGCTCGAACACGGTCGCGTCGATCCCCGCGCGGCGCAGCGCCAGAGCCGTGCAGAGCCCTCCGATGCCGGCGCCGACGACCAGCGCCCGTTCGTCGGTCTGTGCCATCACGCAGGCTCTTGCGAGCGAATCGCTTCCGCCTGGCGGTCGGTCCGCGCCGTGATCTTCCCCAGCTCGCCGAACTCAGCGTGGATCGCCTTGTGCACGGCGCGGCGCCCGACCGTTCCCATCATGCGCTCGCGTACGGCGAACAGCACGGGGTTCTTCCACTTGGCGATCTGGCCGAACCGCCAAGCCGTCACCTGCGTCTTCTTCGTCGGCGGCATCCGCTTCGCCTCGTAGGCGCGGAGGGCGGACACGGCCTCGCGGTCGCCGAGCGACCCGACGGAGGCGAGGTTCGACGCGAGCGTGATCGCGTCCTCGACCGCCTCGCCGGCTCCCCTGCCCAGGTACGGCGTGGTCGCGTGCGCCGCGTCGCCGAGCAGCGTCACCCTGCCCTCGCCCCACCGGTCGAGGGGCAGGATGTCCCGGATGTCGGCCCGGTAGATCGTCTCCTCCGGCGTCGCGTCGATGACCGCTTTCGTCGGCTCCGGAAAGTCGCCGAACCGCGCGTAGAGCTCGGACTTGCGCCCGCCGGGCGGATCGGTGCTCCCCGGCGGCGTGATGATGATCGTGAACCAGCAGAGCACGTCGCGCGAGGTGTGGATCATCCCGAAGCGGTCGCCCTTGCCGAACGTGAGCGAGAACTTCCCGGGCGGGATCGTCGGATGCTCGAAGGGAATCAGCGCGCGCATTACCTGCGCGCCCGCGTACCGCGGCGGGGGACCGCCGACGAGGGTCTTCCGCGTCGCGGAGTCGGTGCCGTCGGCGGCGATCAGAATGCTGCCGCGCTCCTCCCGCCCGTCGGCCAAATGGACGGTGACGCCGCTCTCGTCCTGCTCGAAGCCGGTGACGGCGGACTCGAACTGGACCACGCCCGGCTCGAGCGCCTCGTAGACGAGCTCGATCAGGTCGAGCCGCCGGATGTTGACGGGGGGGAGGGTTCCGTGTTGCTCGGCGAGCTCGCCGACCGGTGCCTGAATCAACACCTTGCCTCGCCAGGAGCGGAACTCCTGCATGTGCATGGCCCAGCCTCGACTGAGCGCCTCGTCGGCGAGGTCGAGCTGCGCGAGGGCGACCATGCCGTTGGTCCAGAGCTGCACGCAGCCGACGTCGATGAGCTTCGGCGCGCGCTCGAAAATCGTCGCCTCCATCCCTGCGCGCTGCAGGGCCACGGCGGTGCTCAGCCCCCCGACCCCTCCTCCGATGATGATCGCGCGATCCGGCGTCGTCACAACTGGCGACCGTACTGCGAGGCTGGTGCGAACGCAAGACCGATCCGGCGAGGGAGCATTGAGCGCTCAGCCGGGCGGGCATACAATCGAGCCGGCGACGTCGGGCGACCCCGAGGGCGGAGGCTGGACAGCAGATGCAGCGGCGCTCGATCTTCGACGGGCTCTCGGGTGAGGAGCTGGACGACGACCTCGATCGCCTGAAGCGGCGGAGGTTTCCGGCCGGGAGCATCGTCCTCGCCGAGGGCGACAGCCCGCACGAGACGTACATCGTGCAGACGGGAGTCGCGGACGTGTTCGTGACCGACCGGCACGGCGTCGACGGCCGCGTCGCCTCGGTGACGCCCGGGAGCACGCTCGGCGAGATGTCGATGCTCACCGGCGAGCCCGCCGCGGCGACCGTGCGGGCGTCCTCGGAGCTGGACGTGATCGTCCTCAGCGAGGCGGACTTCGAGCGCCTCGCCGAGAAGTACCCGCTCATCTACCGCAACATCGGCGCGATCCTCTCGGAGCGGCTCGACCGCTCGAACCGCCAGCTCTTCGGGGACATCGTCGGACGCGTGACCGTGCTGCGCGACCTCGGTGCTCCACCACTGCTGGGCTATGCCCTCGCGTGCAGCATGTCCTGGCACCTCCGGCGTTCCACGCTGCTGCTCGTCCTCGACGACTCGCCGCCGGAGGAGCTCGTCGCGCTCGCCCGGACGGTGCCGCGGCCGAGGCTGCGGCGGCGCCGGGGCCGAACGGTGATCGACGGCCGGCAGGCGAGGGACGCCTCCGCCGACCTCATGCTCGTGACCTCGGCGCTCGACTTCGCGGCCGAGACGCTCGCCGTCCGGGTGGAGGACTTCTGCGGGACCTACGAGCACGTCCTCGTGCAGGTGAAGGGCGAGTCGCGTCTGCTGGCCACGCACCGGGTGGTCGACCTGATGGGAGCCGACGGCCGGGCGCCGTCGGGCGGCGGTGACCGCGCGGTCGCGTGCATCCGCGCGTGGGTCGACGGAGACAGCCGCGGGAGGCCGGACGGAGAGGGGATGCTGCGGATTCCGGCCCTCGCCGCCACCGACGAGTCGGCTCTGCGCGGCGGCGCGCTGCCCGCGTCCGGCTCGGTGGGAAGGGCTCTCGGGTTCGCGGCGCGCGACCTGGCGAGGCTGAAGGTCGGTCTCGCGCTGGGCGGAGGCGCGGCCAGGGGGTACGCGCACAGCGGGGTCCTGCGCGCGTTCGAGCGCGCGGGCCTTCCGATCGACTACCTCGCCGGCACGAGCATCGGGGGTGCCGTGGCGGGGATGTACGGGCGCGGGCTGAATCCTCACGACTGCGCCCATGCCCTCGACGGGATCGCGTCAGGGGTGTTCCGGCTCGCGCTTCCGCCGACGAGCGCGCTGCTGTCGAGCGGTCGCATCCGTGCGTACGCGCGCAACCTGTTCGGCGAGAGGCGGTTCGAGGACCTCCGCCTTCCCGTCGCAGTGACGGCCGTCGATCTGATCTCGCGCCAGGAGATCGTCTTCAGTCGAGGGCGCGTCTGGCCGGCCGTGATGGCGACCATGGCCATCCCCGGCGTCTATCCGCCGCAGCGCATCGGCCCTCATCTCCTCGTCGACGGCGGCGTCCTCAATCCCGTGCCGAGCAACGTCGTCGCCGGCATGGGGGCGGACATCGTGATCGCCGTCAACCTGGGCAAGTTCTCCCCGTCCACGATCGAGGTCGAGGCTGCGGACGCGCGGCCGGGCGGGGCATCCGTCTTCTACGTCCTGCCCCGCTCGATCGAGCTGATGCAGAGCAGGATCTCCGCCGACACGGCCGCTGCGGCGACGATCGTGATCTCTCCACCGTTCGACGAGACCGCCGTGCGGCTTCGCCGCTTCCGTGAGGGCCGCCGCTACGTCGAGCTGGGCGAGGCCGCCGCCGAGGAGGCGCTCCCGCGGATCGCGGCGTCGCTACCGTGGCTCCGCGCAGGATGAGGCGGCGCTACGCTCGCTTCCGGGACCCGTAGAGCTCCTCGATCTCGTCCCGGAAATGCTCCTCGCAGACCCGGCGCTTGAGCTTGAGGGTCGGTGTGACCTCCCCTTCCTCGGCCGAGAACTCTCGCGGCAGGACCGCGAAGCGCCGGATCTGCTCGACCGGGCCGAGGTTGGAGTTCACCTCCTCGACGGCCTTCGCAATCAGCTCCCGCACCTCGTCTTCGGTCTTTGCGACCTTCGCCACCTTGACTCGATCGGGGCAGACGAGCGCGACGATGTGAGGACGGTTGTCGCCGATGACGAGCGCCTGCGAGACGTAGCCCGTAGCCTTGAGCGCGTTCTCGAGGTTCTGCGGCGAGACGTTCTTCCCGCCCGCCGTGACGATGAGCTCCTTCTTCCGGTCGGTGATCGTGACGAAGCCGTCCTCGATCGTGCCGATGTCCCCCGTCAGCAGCCAGCCGTCCTCGGTCAGGACCTCGGCGGTCGCCTCGTCCTTTCCGTGGTAGCCCTGGAAGATGGTGTCGCCGCGGACCAGGATCTCACCGTCCGCGGCGAGCTCGATCTCGATTCCCGGGAGCGCGGGGCCGACCGTCCCGAACCGGTAGCGGTCGGGGCGGTTGAGAGCGCACCCGCTCGTCGTCTCGGTGAGGCCGTACCCCTCGAGGATGAGCACGTCGACGGCGGCGAAGAACTCGATGATCTCCTTCGAGAGCGGTGCGCCGCCGGAGATCGCCAGCCGGAGGCGGCCGCCGAGCCGCTCCTTGACCTTCGAGTAGACGAGGCGGTCGGCGAGCCTGAACTGGAGCGCGAGCAACGGCGAGACCCTCTTGCCCCGCTCCCGCCTGGCGGCGACACGACGTCCGACCGACAGGGCGCGGTCCACGATCCGCCGCTGCGCGCCCTCCGCCCCCTCGAAGCGCGAGCGGACGTTCCCGTGCACGGTCTCGAAGAGGCGCGGCACGCTCGGAAAGACGGTCGGTCGCACCTCGGTCAGCGCGCGCGGAACCTGGACGACGTCGGGGCAGAAGGCCACGGTGAAGCCGATTCCCGCTCCGGCGAACTGGACGAGGCGAGCGAAGTTGTGCGCGAGCGGGAGGAAGAGGAGGACGACGTCGCCTGGCACCATGAGGCCCTCGGTGCGACGGATGGAGTCGACGACGGCGTGCCAGTTCCGGTGCGAGAGGACGCAGCCCTTCGGATTCCCCGTCGTCCCGGACGTGTAGATGTAGGTCAGCGTGTCGGACTCGGACACGTGGCCGCGGGCGTCGACGAGCGCCTGCGGGTTCGCGTCGAGGTGCGCGCGTCCGAGCTCGGTGATCTCCGACAGCGGCCTCGCACCCTCGGCCGCGTCGAAGACGATGGTGTGCTCGAGGGCGGGCAGCTCCCCGGCCAGGTCGCGAACCTTCCCCAGCTGCTCCTCGTCCTCGCAGACGAGCGCCCGCGCGGACGAGTCGGAAAGGAGGTACGAGCACTCGTGCTTCGAGCTCGTGGGGTAGATGGGGATGACGACGGCCCCGATCGAGGCGACGGCGTAGTCGCAGAGCGTCCACTCGAGCCTCGTTCGGCTCAGGATGGCCACGCAGTCTCCCTTGCGGAGGCCGAGCGCGAGAAAGCCCGCGGCCAGGTGATCGACGCGCTCGCGCGCCTCGCCCCAGCCGACCTCGCGCCAGACGCCGCCCTCCTTGGTGAGGAAGGCGGGGTGGCGCGCTTCCGAGGCCGCCCGCTCCCAGAGATCGTTGATAGTGCGCTGGCCCGGGCCTTCTCGAGATCGCGATGGAGCTTCGAGGGCCACGGACGCACGGAAGACTAAAGGTTGGCAGGGCGACAATCCAGTACGAGCGCCAGGCCGGTCCGTAGAGTTCCGGACCCGATGTCTCGCGGAGCCCTCGTCGCGGCCGCACTCACCGCGGTGCTGCTCCCTCCGGGAGCGCCGGCGCACGTGGAGCGCGGTGGCGCCGTGGCGAAGCCGCCGCCGATCAGGTTCGCCGACCAGGGCCGCCGAGGGCTGGTCATCACTGCTCCCGGCTACCGTCTCCGGCTCAGCAAGACCACCGGGGCGATCGTCGAGCTCCTCGATCGCGCCTCGGGCGCCCAGCTCGTGCAGCGGTCGAGGCCGGGCTGCCTCTGGACGGCGGCGCCGGCGAACGCCGGGGGCGGCTGCTCGTTCTGGACCGGCGGCCGGGACCGCGCCACCTACAGCTGGGACCCGAGGGCCGCGACGCTGACCCTCACCTTCGACGCCGACGGCGCGGCCGCCCGCCGGGTCGACGCGGTCGCCACGCTCCAGGCCCGCGCGTCCTCCTTCGACCTGCGCCTGGTGATCGAGAACCACTGGGGCGCCGTCCTCGACTCCGTCTCGGTGCCGGGCGATCTGGCCGTGGACGCCGGCGCGGTCGAGGCCGGCTACGCGCCGAGCGTGCTTCCCGGCGTCCGGCTCGGGCCAGAATTCTTCTCGCGCGGCGGGCGCAACGTCTTCACGTATCCCTCGCGGTGGGCGTTCGCCGACTACCTCGCGCTCGACGTCGGCGGCGGGCACCTGTCCCTCTCCACCGTGAACCCCGCCCCGGGCCCGATCCGTCCGGTCGAGCTCGGCTTCGTCCACACCGAGCCTGAGGATCGCTGCTCGGGCGGCACGTTCTGCGTCGTCCACGCCTTCCAGACGTGGATCCCCGACGGCGCCGCGTGGACGAGCCCGACCGTGCGCGTGCACGTCGGCCGGACGGTTGAGGAGTCGATCCGCGCCTACCGGATCGACAACGGCATCGAGCACTATCCGTCGCTGGAGAGCAAGCTGGGCGATCGCCTCGGCCTGCTTGCGCGGGCGCCGCTCGTGAAGATGGACGTCTGGAAGGCCTCGAGGACGTTCGCCGAGTGGGGCGAGGCTCTGCGAGCGCTTCCCTCGCCCGCCCTCCTCCACCCGGTCGCGTACACGCCGCGCGGGCACGACGAGAACAGCCCGGACTTCCTGCCGCCAGACCCGCGCTTCGGCACGAGCGCCGACTTCCGCAGCGCGGTCGAGGGCGCGCGCGCTCTCGGACACCTCGTGATGCCGTACCTCAACGTGAGCTGGTGGGACAGCGAGTCACCGACGGTCCAGCGGGTGGGGCCGAAGGATCTCGCCGTGCGGGAGGCGGGCGGCGAGCCCGTGATCGAGAGCTACACCGGCCGCTCGGGCTACCTCGTCTCTCCCTATGCCTCCGACGTGCGCGCCCGTGTGGCCGGGCTGATGGCGGAGTGGCGGGCCGACGTGCCGGCCGACTGCCTCTTCTTCGACCAGATCGGCGCGCGCAACTGGCGCCGCGACTTCAATCCCGCTTCCCCGAGCCCCGAGGCGTACTACGACGGCTGGCTCGACGTGATGGCCCCGTTCGCCGACCGGTGCCTGATGGCCGAGGACGGCTGGGACCGTCTGGCACACTCGTTCACGGCGTTCCACGGCAGCCTGCTGATGATGAACCGAGAGCACGGGCTCCCGGATCGATGGTGGGGCGCCGGCAACTGGGAGCCGTACCCGCTCGCGGTCTGGCTCCTGCACGACAAGGTGCTCCTCTACCAGCACGACCTCTACGACGGGACGTTCGCCCGCGACAGCGAGGTCCTGACCTGGAACATGGCCTTCGGGCTCGTGCACTCCTGGGAGCTCTGGACACAGCCGCTCGGCGACCCGTGGCTCGAGCTGGCCGCGGCCCTTCAGCGCACGCTTGGACCGCACTACGCCGGGCGGGCGCTGACGGCGTACCGCGAGCTCGTGGGCGGCGTCACCGAGACGACGTTCGGCGACCTCGTCGTGGTGGCGAACTGGAATGACGAGCGGAGCTTCGAGGGGATCGCCCCGAACGGCTTCTCCGCGCGCGCCCCGGGCGTGACGGCGGGAATCTTCGTGGGCGAGCACGGCGGGGTGCCGCTGTCGCCCGGCGCGCACTACCTCGTGGTGGAGCGCGGTGAGGCGGAGGTGACGGTGCGGCAGCCAATCGGCGCCGACACGGCGCTCGGGGTGGAACCGCCGGCGGGATGGCGACCCGGCCAGACGCTCCACGCGGCGGCGCTCGCGGCGAACGGGGAGGCGCTCGGCAGCGTGGAGGGCGAGGTGCGGTCGGGCCGCTTCGAGCTCCGCTACGTCGGAACCGTGAACGGCCGGCGAGTCGCGTCGTACCGGATCAGCTCGGGCTGAGGCGCACGCGCGCTTCCCGTTTACGC
>JBOHAW010000197.1:0-16474 GCA_050697975.1 Gaiellaceae bacterium | reverse complement strand
GATGAAGCGGCGTCTCGCTGCGCTCGACGAGCAGCGGCTCGAGCCGCTCGCCTACCGGCCCGAGCGCCACAGGCAGGGCGAGCCCCGCTACCTCGCCTGCGAGGGCGAGCTGTCGATCGCCGCTGTCGAGCTGCGCGCGCTGTACGTGCTCTCGCTCGACGACCAAGAGGCGGCCCGCGCGCAGCGGGAGCGCCAGCTCGCTCGCGCCGAAGAGGAGATCGACAAGCTCAACGGCGGCGTCCCCGAAAGGCGCCGCTCCCGCGAGGACGTCCAGCGACGGGCGCGCACGATCCTCGAGCGGCGGCGGGTGGAGAGCTTGGCCCGGCTGTCGATCGTCGAGGAGGGCGGCTACCCGCAGGCCAAGCTCGTGCGCGAGAGCGAGGCGATCGCAGAGGCGGAGCGGCTCGACGGCCGCTACTGCCTGGTCAGCAACGACAACACGCTCTCCGCCGACCAGCTCTTCGCTGCCTACAAACGCCAGCACCTCGTCGAGGGCCGCTTCGCCGACTTCAAAGGGCCGCTCGCCGTCCGCCCCGTCTTTCTGCACAACAACCGCCGCATCGCCGCCCTCGTGGGCGTGATCAGCCTCGCACTGCTCCTCTACGGACTCGTCGAGCGCACTGTCCGCCGCGACCTCAAGACGCTACGAATCGACGAGCAACGGCTGCTCCAAAAACGGATCGGCCGCGCCACCGGCCGCAAGATCTTCGACCAGCTACGCAGCCTGACCGCCGTTCGCGCCCGCGACAGCCCCACCCGGCTCGCCCAACCCCGACCCGCCCAGCAACTACTCCTACAACTCCTCGAGATCTGAATTGCCACACCACAACCACCCGACACCGGCCACCCAACACCGATGTGCGGAAAACGGGGCTAGCGGGCGCGCGCCCAGTCGGCCTCGTCGGCGCCGGTGACAGTGCGCCGAGTCCGGCCCGTGCCATCGACTCCGATCGTCCACAGGTCGCCGCCGGCGCTGTACACGATCCGCCTTCCGGACGGCGAGAAGGCCGGGTTGGACACCCCAGAGACAGTCTGCGGGTCGTCGCCGTCCGGGTCGTCCTCGTCGGCCGTCTCGCCGACGACGCGCTGCCGGCCCTTGCCGTTGGCCCCGATCACGTAGATCGCGTCGTCGCCGTCCACGTCGCTCACGAAGGCGATTCGCCGGCCGTCGGGAGACCACGACGGATTGTGATCGATCTGCGAGTCGTCTCGGAGGAGGCGCCTCAGCCCGCGCCGGTCGAGACCGATCACCCAGAGCTCGTTGTAGCCGGAGTCGACAGTGCGCGTGAACACGAGCCAGCGCCCGTTCGGCGCCCAGGCCGGCTTCGAGTCGACCGCGTTTGCCCCTCTCAGCGGCCTGGTCACGAAGCGCAGACCGCGGCCGTCGGCGGCGCGAGCTACCGCGATCTGCGCACTGGAGCACGGCTCCCCCTCGGCCGGGCGGCGCGTACAGAGGCTGAACGCGATGTGCATTCCGTCGGGTGACCACGCCGGGGAGGTCTGGCTCAGACCGGCCGGGTTCAGGCGGCGCGCAGCGCCACCGGCCACGTTCGTGACATAGACGGCGGTCGGCCCGGCCCGCTCCCCACCGCGGTCGCTCGTGAACGCGATCCGGCGCCCGTCGGGCGACCACGACGGCTCGAACTCGTCGGAGTCGGGGGTGGCCGTCACACTGGTCAGCCCGCTGCCGTCAGGGTTCATCGTCCAGATGTCGAAGCTGTCGGGGTCAGACCCCTGGAAAGCGATGCGACCGTCTGCTCCGGGCGGCACAGCGCGAGCGCCGCCTACGACGGTCGCGACGAGCAGACCGCAGGCAGCGAGCGCGCCCGTAACCTTGAGAACCGCTTCCCGCATCCGCAGTATCGTCCGTCTAGCCGTCCGGTTTCCGATCTCCGTTCAGGTCGCTCTTGGCCCGGTCGAGGATGCCTGACGGCCGGTAGACGACCGTCATGAACGTCCCGCCGGCGGACACGCGCTTGCCGCCCCGGATGCAGTAGCGCTTGATCCGGAACGAGAACGACTTCCCGCCGCGCGCCTCGGGGTCGAGGCTGGCGGCTGAGGAGCCGGCGACGCGGAACGAGCCGCGCGAGAGCGTGATCGCCTGGTCTGCCCGGCAGGTGCCCTTGCACCCGATCGCCTTCTTCGGCGCGGTCAGCCTGAGGTCCGTGCCCGCGGGCGGGATCACCTCGATCCTGCCCGCGCACTTGCCGGCTGCGCCCGAGCAGTTCATGCGCCAGGTGCCGCGGAAGCTGAACGAGGTCGTGTCCGCCCCACGGGCGGTGAAGTCGCCCCAGCCCGACGTCGTCACGCCGATGTTCCGGCAGATGCACGGGCCGGGCGGGGGAGGCGGCGGCGGGGGCGGGGGCGGCGCCGCGACGGGCTGCCACGGGATCGTGAACGGACCGGAGTCGGTCACCCCGTCAGAGGAGACGAACATCGTGAACGGCCCGTCACTGGGCTGGAGCGCCGGGGTGGTCTGGAGCGCGATCGTGAACGCACCGCCGGGCTGGACGGAGAAGGGCCCGCAGTTGAACTGGCTCCCGGAGATCCGGCAGCCCTGTCCGTCCTGCGAGGCCGAGGTGAGCGTCTTCCCCCCGGGAACGGTGCCGCGGTCGAAAAGAAGGCGCGTCGTGCCGCTGTTCACGAGCATGAGCTCGGCGCGGACCTCGACGAGGCGCGCGGTCCCGGAGATCCCGTCGATGGTTCGCGTGCCCGAGCCGGCGGAGGCGAGTAGCAGGGCAGCGGCAGCCGCGAGCACGGAAGCGAGCCCGGTCCTGCCGCCGGTCATCTCAGCCGTCCGCCGTCCCGTCAGCGTCGAGGTCGCGGTCAGCACGGCGGTCGAGCGGCGTCGCCACTCCAACGAGAGTACGACGTCTCGGCCGGAAAGGGAAGTTGTTCGCAAGCGAGTAAGCGGTTCCTGAAAGCGCTTACGTTACGCTGAGCACGTGAGCAGCGCACGACCGACGATCTACGACGTGGCGCGGCTGGCGGGCGTGTCGACGGCGACCGTCTCGCGGGCGCTCAACGGCACGGGGCAGATCGCGCCCGCGACGAGTGCGGCGATCGACGCTGCGGTGCGGCAACTCGGCTACCAGCCGAACACGGTCGCGCGCAGCCTCGTCACCAAGTCGACGCAGACGATCGCGCTGCTCCTGCCGGACATCGCAAATCCGTTCTACGCGGCGCTCGTCAGCGGGATTCAGGAGCGGGCGCTCGCGGCCGGCTCGACGATGCTTCTCTGCACGACCGAGGGCGACCCTGAGCGAGAGGAGCAGTACCTGAGCCTCCTCCGCGCAAAGCAGGTGGACGGCGTCCTCGTGGACGGCCTCGTGCTGCCGCCCGAGCGGATCACCGACTTCGTGCGCGCGGGCCTCCCGATCGTCTGCCTCGACCGCGACATCGACTCCACCTCCGTCCCACTCGTCCAGGTCGACAACCGGCTCGGGGCGCGGCTGGCCACCGAGCACCTGCTCTCACTCGGGCACACGCGGATCGCGCACGTCGCGGGCGCGCCAGGGCTGCGTATCAGCGACGAGCGAATCGGGGGCTACAGCGATGCCCTCGCCGCGGCGGCCGCCGAGCACGATCCGGCGCTCGTCGCCGTCGGCTCCTTCACCGAGGAGGGCGGGTACGAGGCCGGGCGGGCGCTGCTCGCCGCCGCGAAGCTCACGGCCGTCTTCGCCGCCAACGACCTGTCGGCGCTCGGGGTCATGCACGCGATCGCCGAGAGCGGGCGTCGCGTCCCTGACGACGTATCGGTCGTCGGGTTCGACGACCTTCGGCTCGCCGGCCACACGACGCCGCCGCTGACGACCATTCACCAGCCGGCGTTCGAGATCGCACAGCGGGCGACGCAGCTCCTGCTCGACCTCGCCGGCGGGCGTGACGTGCCGCAACGGTTGCACCTTCTCGAGCCGGAGCTCGTCGTTCGCGGCTCGACCGCCCCGCCCGCTTGACAGGGGCTATGTAACCGCTTACAGTAATCGCTTCCATGACGGCGGGCCTCCACGTCGGCGTGATCGGAGTCGGCAGGATCGGCGCCTTTCACGTCCGCACGCTGCGGGCGCTCGCGGACGTCGCGGCTGTGACGCTGGCCGATGCCGACCCCGCCCACGCGAGCAGAGTCGCGAGCGAAGCCGGCGCCCGGGTGGTGGACGAGCCCGAGGCCCTCGTCGAGGCCGGCGTCGACGCGCTCGTGATCGCGACGGCGACGCCGGGGCACGCGCGTATGCTCGTGCTCGCCGCGCACGCCGGCCTGCCGGCCTTCTGCGAGAAGCCGGTCTCGCTCGACCTCGTGACGCTCGACGACCTGATCGAGGAGGTCGAGCGCGCGGGCACGCTCGTCCAGGTCGGATTCCAGCGGCGCTTCGACGCCGGCTATCGCGCCGCCCACGCCGCGGTCGCCGCCGGCGAGCTCGGCAATCTCCTCGTTCTTCGTGCAGCCACCCACGATCCGGCCCCGCCCCCGCAGGGGTACATCGCCGCCTCAGGCGGGATCTTCCGCGACCTGCACATCCACGACTTCGACGCGATTCGGTTCGTGTCGGGACAGGAGGTGGTCGAGGTCTACGCCGACGGAGCGGTCCGCGAGGCTGCGTGGTTCGAGCGGCACGGTGACGTCGACACGGCGGCAGCCGTTCTTCGTCTCAGCGAAGGCACGCTCGCGGTCCTCACGGGCACACGGCATGACCCGCTCGGCTACGACGTCCGGCTCGAGATCTTCGGCACAGGGGACAGCATCGCCGTCGGTCTGGACGCGCGCAGTCCGCTCCGGTCCGTCGAACCAGGCGCGGCGGCGCCTGCCGGCCCCGGCTACGCAGGCTTCCTGGAGCGCTTCGAGTCCGCGTACCGGCACGAGCTCGCGACCTTCGTCTCGACGGTGCGCGACGGCGGCACGAGCCCTTGCACGCTGGCCGAGGCCCGCGCGGCTCTCGTCGTCGCCCTCGCCGCCGACCGTTCCCGGGCGGTGCGACGCCCCGTCTCGATCGAGGAGGTGAGTAGCGCCCAAGCCGTCGCTGGTTGAGAATCGCACGAGGTTCCGTACCCGGAGTAAAGGAGACGAGCAGTCGATGGACAACGAAGACCTGTACGTAGAGGACGACGCCGAGGATCCGGCGCAGCTCACGCGCCGCGGCCTCGTCGTCAAGGGCGGGCTCACCGCCGCCGGGCTCACGATGCTCGGCGCGCCGGCCGCGGCGTTCGGTGGGACACAGGCGGCGGCGAGCATCAAGGTCGCGGTCGTCACGCACGGAGACACCGGATCGTTCTGGTCCGTCTTCAAGAAGGGCGTCGACCAGGCCGCGAAGGACCTGAGGAGCCGCGGCGTCAGCGTCACGCAGGTGTACGCGAACAACAACGTCGCCAGGCAGGTCTCGGGGCTCAACGCAGCGATCGCCTCGGGCGCGAAGGTGATCGCGACGTCGGTGCCGGACGCGAGCGCGCTGAAGGATCCGCTCAGGAAGGCGGCGCAGAAGGGCATTCAGATCATCACCGTCAACTCGGGTCTCGGCGCGTTCGACAGCCTGTCGACCTACGAGGTCCACGTCGGCCAGACCGAGGACATCGCGGGTCAGGGCGCCGGAAAGCAGTTCAAGAAGGCGGGCGCCAAGAAGGTGCTGATCGTGATCCACGAGGCCAGCAACTCGGCTCTTCAGCAGCGCGCCGACGGCGTGAAGAAGATCATGGGTGGTTCCGCCGTGAAGGTGCTGACGATCCCGAATGCGAAGTCGGACATCCCGGGCACGAAGGCAAAGGTCAAGGCGGCCTTCACGGCCGACCGGTCGCTGGATGCGTTCCTCGGCCTCGATCCCGACGTCACGATCCCGTGCGCGGACAGCGTCCGCTCGGGGACGAAGATCGGCACGTTCGACGTCGGCGGAGCGATCAAGCTGATCCGCTCCGGCAAGATGCTGTTCGCGATCGACCAGCAGCAGTACCTTCAGGGGTACCTGCCCGTGGTGTTCGCGGTGCTGTACGTCACCAACCTGAACACCGTCGGCAACGGTGCGCCCGTGCTGACCGGACCCGGGATCATCAACAAGGCGAACGCCGCCCGCGTGGCCGCGCTCGCCGCGAAGGGGACACGCTAGGAACCGGGCCGGGCGGGCGGCCCCGCGGCCGCCCGCCCCGTCAGGGCTCCGGATCATGGCCGAGACGGCACCAGCAACCGCCGAGCCCGACGAGCGCCTCGTCCGGGTCGGCCCGCTCGCGCGGGTGCTCACCCGTCCTGATATCGGCGCACTCGTGGGCGCGATCGCGGTGTTCTTCGCGTTCGCGTACTTCGCCCGCGCGGTCAACTGGATCGGCGATCCCGGGATCGCCGCCGGCTGGACAGACCAGGCGGCGCAGTTCGGGATCGTGGCCGTGCCGGTCGCGCTGCTGATGATCGGCGGCGAGTTCGATCTCTCCGCCGGTGCGATGATCGGCAGCTCGGGCCTCCTGCTCGGCTACCTCGCCACCTTCCAGGACGTGAACATCTGGCCGGCGATGGCGATCGTGCTCCTGTTCGGGCTCGTGATCGGCTTCGTCAACGGCCTCGTCGTCATCCGGACGAACCTGCCGAGCTTCATCGTCACGCTCGCGACCTTCTTCGTCCTCCAGGGCGTGAACGCCGCCCTCACGCTGAAGCTCACCGGCACGACGGCGATCCAGGAGATCGACAGCGCGAGCGGCTTCGAGAGCGCGCGCCGGTTCTTCGCCTCGGAGATCACGCAGTACGACTTCAAGGTCAAGATCCTGTGGTGGATCGGGCTCACGCTCGTCGGCGCGTGGCTGCTCGCCAAGTCACGCTTCGGCAACTGGGTCTACAGCGCCGGCGGCGATCCCGTGGCGGCGCGCAACGTCGGCGTCCCGGTCGCGCGGACGAAGATCACGCTCTTCATGATGACCTCGGGCGTGGCCGCCCTGATGGGAATCATCACCGCGCTCGAGCTGCGTTCGATTCAGGCCAAGGAAGGCATCGGGCTCGAGTTCATCTTCATCATCTGCGCCGTCGTCGGCGGCTGCCTGCTGACCGGCGGCTACGGCTCCGTGATCGGCACCTTCTTCGGCGCCGCGATGCTCGGCATGGTCCAGCTCGGAATCATCTTCGCGCAGTGGGACAGCAACTGGACCTTCACGTTCCAGGGAGCGATCCTCTTCGCCGCCGTCATGCTCAACACGGTCATCCGCAACCGGGCGCAGAAGGCACGATGACGTGACGCACCTGCTCGAGACGGAAGGCATCTCGAAGTACTACGGCAACGTCGTCGCGCTGAACGACGTCTCGGCCCACGTGAACGCCGGCGAGGTCACGTGCATCCTCGGCGACAACGGCGCCGGCAAGTCGAGCTTCATCAAGATCCTCTCCGGCTGCCACCGCCACGACGCGGGCCGGCTGCTCGTCGAGGGCGAGGAGGTGCAGTTCGCGTCGCCGCGCGACGCACGCGCGAAGGGGATCGCGACCGTCTACCAGGACCTCGCGATGGTGCCGCTGATGTCCGTCTGGCGGAACTTCTTCCTCGGCGCGGAGCCGCGGAAGGGGATCGGCCCGCTGCAGTGGTTCGACGCGGCGACGGCGAAGCGGATCGTCCGCACCGAGCTGCGCGAGATGGGCATCGACATCCGCGACCCCGACCAGCCAGTAGGCACGCTTTCCGGCGGCGAGCGCCAGTCCGTCGCGATCGCGCGCGCCGTGTACTTCGGCGCGCGGGTGCTGATCCTCGACGAGCCCACCTCGGCGCTCGGCGTCAAGCAGGCGGGCGTCGTGCTCAAGTACATCCTCCAGGCGCGCGACCGCGGAGTGGCGGTGATCTTCATCACGCACAACCCACACCACGCCTACCCGGTCGGCGACCGCTTCGTGATCCTGAACCGCGGCCAGAGCCTCGGGAACTTCGCGAAGAGCGAGATCGACCGGCAGGAGCTGGTGCGCCTGATGGCCGGCGGCCGCGAGCTGGCCGAGCTCGAGCACGAGCTCGAGGCCATCCAGGCCGAAGTCTCGTCGTGAGGCTGACGGCCGCGCAGGCGCTCGTCCGCTTCCTCGCGGCCCAGCACGTCGAGCGCGACGGCGCCGAGCATCGCTTCTTCGGCGGCTGCTTCGGAATCTTCGGGCACGGCAACGTCGCGGGGATCGGGGAGGCGCTGTACGAGAGCCCGGAGCTCCTCACCTACTACCAGGCGCGCAGCGAGCAGGGGATGGTGCACGTCGCATCCGGCTACGCGCGCATGCGTAACCGGCTGGGCGCGCTCGCCTGCACGAGCTCGATCGGCCCGGGGGCGACGAACATGATCACGGGCGCCGCCCTCGCGACCGTGAACCGGCTGCCGGTGCTGCTGCTTCCCGGCGACGTCTTCGCGTCGCGCCGGCCCGACCCGGTGCTCCAGCAGCTCGAGGATCCGTCGGCGGGAGACGCCTCGATCAACGACTGCTTCCGCCCGGTCTCGCGGTACTTCGACCGGATCTGGCGGCCGGAGCAGCTCGTCCCCGCGGTGCTACAGGCGATGCGCGTCCTCGTCAACCAGGCCGAGACCGGCGCGGTCACGCTCGCGTTTCCGCAGGACGTGCAGGTGGAGGCGTACGACTTCCCGGAGGACTTCCTCGAGAAGCGCATCTGGCACGTCCCGCGGCCGCTGCCGGACGAGGCCGCGCTCGCGCGGGCGTCCGCGCTCGTCCGGGCCGCGCAACGGCCGCTGATCGTCGCCGGCGGCGGCGTCGTCTACTCCGAGGCGACCGTCGCGCTGCGGCGGCTCTGCGAGCAGACGGGGATCCCGGTCGGCGAGACGCAGGCGGGCAAGGGCTCGCTGCCCTACGACCATCCCTCGGCGCTCGGCGCGATCGGCGTGACCGGCACTTTCGCGGCGAACCGGATCGCGGCGGAGGCCGACCTCGTGCTCGGGATCGGCACCCGCTGGAGCGACTTCACGACCGCTTCGAAGACCGCCTTCCGCGAACCAGGCGTGCGGTTCGTGAACATCAACGTGGCGGACTTCGACGCGGCGAAGCACGCGGGGCTCCCGCTCGTCGGCGATGCGCGGGCGACGCTCGAGCGCCTCGCGGAGCTGCTCGGCGGCTGGGCGGTCGACGACGCCTACCGGGCGCAGGCCGCGCGCCTGAACGCGGACTGGGACGAGGAGGTGTCTCGGCTCTACGCGCTCGGCCACGGCCCGCTCCCCGCGCAGAGCGAGGTGCTCGGCGCGGTCAACGACGCCTCGGGGCCGGCCGACGTCGTGGTCTGCGCGGCGGGCGCGATGCCCGGCGACCTGCACAAGCTCTGGCGAACGCGCGACCCCAAGGGCTACCACGTCGAGTACGGCTACTCGTGCATGGGCTACGAGATCGCCGGCGGGCTCGGCGTGAAACTGGCCGCGCGCGAGCGAGAGGTCTACGTCCTGGTCGGCGACGGCTCCTACCTGATGCTCTCGAGCGAGCTCGTCACCTCCGTCCAGGAAGGGCTGAAGCTGACGATCGTGCTGGTCGACAACCGGGGCTTCAACTCGATCGGCTCGCTGTCCCGCTCGCTCGGCACCGACGGCTTCGGCACGCTCTACCGCTACCGGCGCAACGGCTCGCTGGGAGTCGACAGCGAGCGCTCGACCGACTACCTCCCCGTCGACCTGGCCGCGAACGCCGAATCCCTCGGCGCGCGGGTGATCCGGGCCGCGTCGATCGAGGAGGTCAGGGCGGGGCTCGAGGCGGCGAAGGCCGAGTCGCGAACGACCGTGATCGCGGTCGAGGTCGATCGCTACGAGGGCGTGCCCGGCTACGAAAGCTGGTGGGACGTCGCCGTCGCCGAGGTCTCCGGCCTCGAGTCGGTCCGCGAGGCGCGGAGGCGCTACGAGGCCGCGCGGTGATCGACGCGGTGGTGATGGGACGGGTCGGGATCGACCTCTACCCGAACGAGCTCGAGACGCCGCTCTCCGAGGTGCGGACGTACACGCGTTTCGCCGGCGGCTTCGCGGGCAACGTGGCCGCCGGGCTCGCGCGGCTCGGCGTCCGGGCGGCGATCGTCTCGCGCGTCGGCGCCGAGGGGCACGGCGACTTCGTACGCGCGTGGCTGGCCGGCGAGGGCGTCGACGTCCGCTTCCTGGGCACCGACCCGTACTGGCCGACGCCGCCGACCTTCTGCGAGGTCTGGCCGCCCGACCGCTTCCCGATCACGTTCTACCGCCGGCCGACCGCGCCCGACTGGCAGCTCTCGCCCGAGGACTTCGACGCGGAAGAGGTCGCCGGCGCGCGGCTCCTCTATGCGACCGGCACCGGGCTCGCGCAGTCACCGAGCCGCGAGACGACGCTCGCCGCCCTGCGCGCGCACCGCGGCACGACGATCTTCGACCTCGACTGGCGGCCGACGCTCTGGGACGACCCGGACGAGTATCCGGCGCTCACGGCCGAGGCGGCCGCCGCCAGCGACATCGTGGTCGGGAACGAGGAGGAGGTCGTCGCCTCCGGGGTGACCGACGTGCCGACGCTCGTGCTCAAGCGCGGCGAGCGCGGCGCCACGGTGTACGACCGCGGCGAGGAGACGGACGTGCCCGGCTTTCCCGTCGAGGTCGTGAACGGCCTCGGCGCCGGCGACGCGTTCGCGGCCGCGCTGGGGCATAGCCTCCTGCACGGGTTCCCGCTCGCCGAGGCGGTGCGGCGCAGCACGGTCGCGGGCGCGCTCGTCGCGTCCCGCCTCGCATGCTCCGAGGCGATGCCCAGGCTCGTGGAGATCGAGGCGGCGCTCGTATGAGCGAGCTGCTGCTGAGGGCAGGCAAGTGGGCGCAGGTGACTCCGGAGACCGCAGGTTGGCGCCATCTCTTCTTCGGCGTCCGGGAGGGCGCGTTCTCGTCCGAGACGGGCGACGCGGAGATCGCGCTCGTTCCCCTCTCAGGGCGCTGCCGCGTCGATGCGGAGGGAGAGTCGTGGGAGCTCGGCGGCCGCGAGAGCGTTTTCGCCGGGATGCCATGGGCCCTCTACCTCCCGCGCGACACCGCCTACCGCGCCGAGGCCGACGGCGAGGTCGCGATCTGCGGCGCGCGCTGTGAGCGGCGCCGGGAGCCCGTGCTCGTCCGCCCGGAGGACGTCGAGGTCGAGGTGCGCGGCGCCGGGAACGCCACGCGCCAGATCAACCACATCGTCAAGCCGGAGTTCGCGGCGGAGCGCCTGCTCGTGGTCGAGGTCTTCACGCCCTCCGGCAACTGGTCGAGCTACCCGCCGCACAAGCACGACGAGGACCGGCCGCCCGGCGAGGTCGTGCTCGAGGAGACCTACTACTTCCGAACCGCGAAGCCCGAGGCGTTCGCCGTCCAGCGGCTGTACAGCCCCCGCCACGGGCTCGACGTCACGGAGACCGTGCGCGACGGCGACCTGATGCTCGTCCCGTACGGCTACCACACGACCGCGGCCGCGCACGGCTACGACCTCTACTACCTGAACGCGCTGGCCGGCGACACACGCTCGATGGCGTCGGCCGACGATCCGGCCCTCCACTGGGTCCGCGGCGCGTGGGCCGACCTCGAACCCGATCCTCGCGTGCCCCTCGTCCGGTGATGCGCGTCGCCAACGCGCCCGTCAGCTACGGCGCGTTCGAGCTCACCGTGGGAGTTCTGCCGAACGTGCCGGGGCCCGAGCAGGTGCTGGACGCGATCGCGGCTGCCGGATACGAGGGAACGGAGCTCGGCCCGCCCGGCTACTTCGGCGAAGGCGAGACGCTGCGCGAGCGGCTCCGAAGCCGAGGGCTCATGCTCGCCGGCGCCTTCGTCGAGCTCCGCTTCGGCGACGGCGACCTCGCGCCGCTCGCGGCCACGCTCGATCTGCTGGAGGGATTCGACGCGCAACCGGTCCTGTGCGACAGGGGCCCGCGTGACGGGGACGTCGATCTCGACGGCGTCGCGCGCGCGGTCGAGCTGGCACGCGCGCGTGGCTTCGAGCCGAGCTTCCACCATCACATGGGCACACGCGTGCAGACCCCGGCGGAGATCGAGCGGCTGCTCGAGAGCACGGACGTCGCGCTCCTCCTCGACAGTGGTCACGTGACGGCCGCGGGCGGCGACGCCGTCCAGGCCGTGCGGGACTGGCGGAACCGCGTGAGGCACGTGCACGTCAAGGACGTCCGGCTCGCCGTGGTGGACGCGGCGCCGACGTGGGACGACGCCTGGCGCGCAGGGGCATTCTGCGAGCTCGGCACGGGAGACGTCGACTTGGAGGAGTTCTTCGCGCAGCTCGCCGGCTACTCCGGCTGGATCGTGGTCGAGCAGGACTGGGTGCCGGCGCCGGGCGACGACCTGGCGGCGCAGATCGAGGCGCAGGCACGGAACCGGCGGTGGCTCGCCGAGCACGTCGGTCTGTGAGGCGTCCTGAGCGGGACTATCGCCGAAGACCGGGCTGCGACTCGTCATCCGCTGCCAGCCGCCTGAAACCACCTCGTCCGGCACTCGACTGGCGCACAACTGGCGGACGCTCCTGCCATTCTCTGCGAGCGAAGAGCTTCATCCCGAGGAGCTGCGGTCTTCCCTCTTGGGCGCCTACCGATGACAATGCGGCCTTGCCCGGCGAGCCAGCGGCACGGCGCGACGTTCGTCGCCCGCAACTGGGTCTCGCGACACCGTGCGGTCAGCCCGACCACCTGACGAGAGAAACGGAGGCGGAGCATCGTGCCCCTCGACCCGACCGAGGCCGCCCGCATCATCAAGGAGGTCGTCGTCCCGAACCTCGAGGGGTCTGCGGCCTTCCGCAATCGCGACGGCGACAACGAGCAGCGCATGCAGCAGCTCTCCGATCAGCTCGCGTCGGCGTTGAGCCTGATTCTGCTGAGTGACCCGGCGGTGCCCGCCGCGGCCGCGGCGCAGTTGCGGGCGGCCGCGCTCCTGCTCGAGAGCTCGCCCGGATGGGTTGTCACCAAGCGGCAGAACTCGGCGCAGACGTTGGCGACCACGAAGGTCGGAATCGCGCGCAAGGGCATCGCCGACGGAATCGCGCAGCTCTCCCCGGGCCGTCAGCCTGCCACGCCGAGCCAGCCGGACACGCCCAGCGAGCCACCCACGCCGGTCGCGAGCATCTTCAGGGAGTTCGGCTGGTTCGCCGTCCGCTATGACGCACTCTTCGACCCGGCGACGCTGGCGGACACCGGCGTGAAGTGGGTCGCGGCCGTTCTGACCCACGGCGCCAACGCCGACGGGTCGCACAACAACGACGTCGACGACAAAACCAATCAAGCGTGGCTCGCTGCCGGAAACGCGAAGCCGTACCGCGACGCGGGGATCAAAGTAGGAGGTTGGGGCTGGCACGAGGTCATGCCCGAGACCGAGGCGATCATCGCGGCGACGCACATTGCCAGCTTCCACCTCGACTTCTGGATCGCGAACGCCGAGGCCGTCTGGAAACCTGACGACTCGCGCTTCGTGCGCGACGCACCCGAGCGCTACGCGCTTGCACTCGATAATGAGCTCGAGTCACGCGGGCTCACCGGGCTGGCTGTTGGCTGGTCGGTGCTGGGTGCGCCGCCCGCGCCCTTCGCGTACGGCTACGACTACAAGGCGTTCACGCGCCGCGGGTGGCACATCCTCCCGCAGGCCTATCCCCAGCAGTCGCCGGAATACGAGCTCGACAACGTGCTCGAGCATTCACTCGCCCGCGCCGGAATTCGGCCCGACTTCGTCCACCCCACGATCGCGAACTACGGCCCGCAGAAACCGGACGCGTTCAAACCGACCATCGCCGAGTGGTCTCAAGCGGTCGAGCGCGGACGGACGAGAGGCGTGATCGGATACTCCCTCTGGTCCCACGACTGGCAGCCGGAGGATGCCCGGACGCTCGGACCGAACTCGTGAACGCTTCAGCTCCCCCTGAGAGCGAGCCTCGAACTCCGAGTGCGTGGCGCTGAGCTCGTCGTGCTGAGCGGAAGGGCGCCAGTGAGGGCACAGGAAGCGTTCGAAGAGATGGTCGCGCAGAACATCGGGCCGAGCCTCAAGGCCAGCGGCTTCAAGCGCTCGAAGGCCACCTTCCACCGGCCGGTCGGGGACAACTGGGAGGTCGTGAACCTGCAGCGCAGCCGCTACTCCGACCGGGAGGTTGTGCGCTTCACGGTCAACCTGGCGGTTGGCATCGGGCGACTGCGGGAGGGCGTGCTGACCTGGGCCGACGGAAAGCGGCCGAACGAATACAAGTGCCACTTCCGGGAGCGGTTGGGCATCCTCTCGAGTGGTCGAGACACCTGGTGGCGCGTCTCGCCCGACACCAACGTCGTCGAACTCGCCGAGGCAGTGCTGCTCGCGATCGAGACCTACGGCTTGCCGTGGCTCGAGGCGCGCTCGACGGACGAAGGGCTGCGGAGCGTCGCGCGCAGTGACCTGAGCAGGGTGTATGCCCACCACCTCGACATTCTGGCTCGGCTGATGGATGACCTGGGCGACGAGCAGGCGGGAGCCATGATCGAGCGCGAGCTGCAGCGGCGGGGTGCAGTGCGCGGCTCGTTGTAGGCCCTGCCGGCGACAGAGATGGGCCGCTCGGCCCATGTGGTTCGCAGCCGAGCCTGTCACCATCTCCGGATGCTTCAGAGGGGAGTGCCAGTCAGCGTGCCCGCGGGCGCGCTCTCGATCGCCGGAGCCGCGTTCGCGCGTCTCCAGCCGCGGAAACCCGGGGACGAGTCCGTGCCCCCCGGACGGCTAGTTTCGATTGTCCCAGCGCGACACGAACACTATTGTCAGAGCATATGACGCTGCGGCCCGGGCGCGCGCGCGCCTTTCGTTTTTCGATGCTCGCATTCGCCCTCGCGGCAGCCGGCTTGCTGGTCCACGGCGCGGCCGCGCAGACGGAGTCGTGTACCTACGACGCAGGCACGAAGGCGGTCACCGCTTCGATCACGACCGGCTCGGAGGCCACGCTCGTCGTCGCCGGCGGCCAGCTCAGGTTCGGCCAGGTGCCCGCGCCCTGCGGCGCCGCAACGACGACGAACACCGATTCGATCTCGATCACAGGCGGCGTCGGCACGACCGAGACGCTCATCCTCGACCAGCGGGGCGGCTTCTTCGGCCCCGGCGCGGCGACGGAGTCGAACACGCCCGAGATCGAGATCGCGACAGCGCTCGGGGACGCGACCGACCGCGTGATCGTCTACGGCACCGAGGGGGCCGACTCCATGGCCGCCGGGCAGAACGGGTTCGCGACGAGCACCGACGGCGACGTCGACGTCACGTTCGCGCCCGGCGCCTTCCAGCTCGAGGTACACCTCCTCGGCGGCGACGACTACTTCAACGGGCGCGGCGAGAGCGGCGCCGGCCTCCACTTCCTCGGACCGATCGTCGCCACCGGCGGCCCCGGCAACGAGTCGCTGATCAGGGGCAGCTCCGAGCCCGACTCGCTCGACGGGGGCCCGGGGAACGACGTCCTCCGCGGGCAAGAGGCTGCCGACCAGCTCGTCGGGGGCGAGGGCGACGACTCGCTCGGCGGCGCGGGCGGCAACGACGTCCTGATCGGCGGCCCGGGACTCGACACCTTCGCCGGCAGCGACGGGGACGACACGATGTTCGCGCAGGACGACGAGGCGGACCCGAGCATCGGCGGCGGCCCCGGCTTCGATACGGCCTACGTCGACCCCGTCGACCCGGTCCCCTACGCGACGGAGATCATCATCCGGCCCGTCGAGGGGTGCTCGTTCGACGGCGTCACCAGGGCGCTCTCGCTGACGATGACGCCGCAGTCGACCGCGACGCTCGTCGTCGTGAACGGGGAGATCTGGTTCGGCGAGACGCCCGAGCCGTGCGGCTCGGCGACGACGACGAACACCGACTCGATCTCGATCAAGGGCTACACCGGCACGGTCGAGACGCTCATCCTCGACCAGCGCGGCGGCGTCTTCGGCCCCGGCGCGACGCCGGAGTTCAACACGCCCGAGATCGAGATCACGTCCCAGCTCGGGGACACCTCCGACCATGTGATCATCTACGGCACGGAGGGCCCCGACGTCGGTGCGGCCGGGCAGAACGGCGTCGCGACGAGCAGCGACGGCGACGTGGACATCACGTTCTTCCCGAGCACCTTCCGGCTCGACGTGCACCTCCTCGGCGGCCACGACCACTTCGACGCCCGGGGCACGGGCGGCGCCGGGCTCAAGTTCCTCGGCCCGACCGTCCTCACCGGCGGCGACGGCAACGAGACGCTCCTGCGCGGCGGCGGCGCGGCGGACTCGATCGATGGAGGTCCCGGGGACGACCTGCTCGACGCGCAGGAGTCCGACGACGTCCTCACCGGCGGCCCCGGCAACGACACGCTGACGGGCGGCGGCGGCAACGACTCGGTCGACGGCGGTCCGGGCATCGACACCTTCAACGGCAACGACGGCGACGACACGTTCCGGGCCGAGGACGACGAGGCGGACGCGCTCATCAGCGGCGGCGCCGGCTTCGACACGGCGTACGTCGACACGGGCGTGGATCCGACGCCGATCACGGTCGAGAGCGTGATCGACGACGGCACGCCGCCGCCGCCGGCGGCGACCGGCTGCACGTACGACGC
>JBOHAW010000196.1:0-6582 GCA_050697975.1 Gaiellaceae bacterium | reverse complement strand
CGGCGCTTGCGGTAGCCACGCTCCAACCTCTGCCTCGACCGGCATCGGGGCCGTGGTCGGCTCGGGGGCGGAGGGCGCCGCCACGAGCGCGCGGAGCTCGCGCAGCTCGCGCTGGAGGTCGCCCAGCCTGCGCTCCGCCGCGTCGAGCCGTTCGAGGATCGGGTCGCTCATCTCGTTGGCCGCCGGCCTCTCAGCTTCGCCGTCTCGTTCGGCCGAGCCGGAGCTCCGGCGGAGGAGCTGCAGCGTCCGGACGATCAGGACGACCGGCGCGACGAACGACGCCAGCCACCAGAGGAACGATGTCCCCCACACCCTGCCGAGGTTCGCGCGCGCCCTCGCCATGTCTCGCATCGCCACGACCCAGAGAACAGCGGCGCTGCCGATCCAGATCGCGGTCACGGCGTCGTCCGCGATCGCGGCCACTCCGACCCCCGACAGGCTCAGCCAGCAGAACCCGAAGAAGACGTGGAGGAGAAGCGCGATCGCCAGGTTCAGTCCACCGCCGCGTGCCTCCGAGCTCGCCGTTCTCTCCACCCCTCATCCGATCTCGTCGTCCTCGCGCGGCCGCAGCTCGACCACGAGGTCGCAGTCGAGCGCCTGCGCGATCCGCAACAGCGTGTCGATGCGAGGAGGCCTGCCGCCGCTCTCGAGCCGCGCGATCGCCGACTGCGTGGTGCCGCAGAGCTGTGCGAGCTCCTTCTGCGAGAGGCCGCGCGCGGCGCGCTGCTCGGCGACGTGGCCGGCGATCCGCGCGAAGAACCAGCCGTTCTCGGCCCCGGCGAGTCGCTGCCTGATCCGCTCGACGGACTCCGCGCTGCGCGGGCTTGAACGGTATCGCATGTCTGCTATAATAGCACTATTGCTATGTCAGTCAAGACCTCGTTGACCTTGTCGCTCGCCGCCGTCGCCCTCCTGCTCTCAGGCTGCGGGTCGGAGTCGAAGCCGCAGGCGGTTCCCGACCTGCGCGGCGAGCGGCTCGACGTCGCCGAGCGCCACCTCGACGACACGGGACTCGAGTACGAGCGCATCGGCGGCGGGGCCCTCGGCATCGTCGTCCGCTCGCACTGGCGCGTCTGCGACCAGGAGCCGACTCCCGGAGTCCGCGCCCGCAAGGTGCGGCTGATCGTCGCCCGCACGTGCCTGAGAGTCCCGCCCGCCAGGGCCCGGCCGATCGTTCCCGACCTCGTTGGACGAGACCTGGACGAGGCGAAGGACCTGTTGGAGGAGCTGGGGTTCCGCTACGACGTCGTGAGCTGGGACGTCGGCGAGCCGGTCGCCGACCGGCTCTGGGAGGTGTGCGACCAGGCGCCGCGCGGAGGCGCGGAGAGCGGCTTCGTCGAGCTGTACGTCGAGCGCGACTGCTGAGCCTCGTACTGGTCCGTTACGAGGAAGGCGCGGGCGCGAGGAGGCGGCGGTTGCGGCGGAGTGCGGCGAGCACTGCCTCGATGTCCGCGAGCGAGTTGTACGCGTGGGCCGAGATCCGGAGGTTGCCGTCCCGCGAGGAGGTGACGATGCCCTCCCGGGCCATGGCCTCGACGAGCTCGTCGACGTCCGTGGACTTGACGCAGACCAGCGCCCCGCGCCGCTTCGGCCGCCGTGGGGTGACGAGGTGCGCCTTGAGCTCGTCGACGCCCTCGATCAGGCGGTGGTTGAGGTCGTTCACGTGCCTGCGCGTGTCCTCGATCCCGATCTCCCGCATCAGCTCGATCCCCGCGATGCCGGCGTAGATGGCAGGGATCGGCGGCGTGCCGGACTGGAACCGGCGCGCGGTCGGGGAGGGCGAGTAGTCGCTGCCGTCCATCTGGAAGATGTCCTCGTCTGCGAACCAGCCGGTCGCGGTCGGCCAGGCGCGCTCGAACAGCTCGCGCCGACAGTAGAAGAAGCCGAGGCCGGCAGATCCGAGTAGGTACTTGAGCGCTCCGGCGGCGAGGAAGTCGACGCCGAGCTCGCGCACGTCCACCGGTAGCGAGCCGACGGACTGGTAGGCATCGAGCAGCACGAGAGCGCCTCGCTCGCGCGCAAGCCGGACGACGCCCTCGACGTCGACCATGCTCCCGGTCCGGTAGGAGACGTGCGTGATCGACACGAGCGCCGTGTCCTCGTCGATCGCGCGGTCGAAGTGCTCGAGGGGAATCGTGGCGTTGTCGGCGGGCGGGACGTGCACCACGCGCGCGCCGCGCGCCGCCTGGGCGTGCCAGATCTGGCCGATCGTGGGGAACTCGAGGTCGGTGAGCACGATCTTCGAGCGGCCGGCGAAGCGCAGGCCTGACGCGAGCGCGCTCACGCCCGCCGACAGGGAGGTCGTGACCGCGATCTCGTCGGGCTCGGCGTTCACGAGCCGGGCGAAGCTCGCGCGCGCGGCCTCGGAGCGCTCGACCCAGTACTCCCAGGGCGCCCCCTCCTCGTCCCAGTCGCGCAGGTAGTCCTCGTAGGCCTTGCGGACGGCGTCGGAGAGCGCGCCCTGCGAGCAGCTGTTGAGATAGACGAGCCGCTCGAAGATTGGGAAGCGCGAGCGGATGCGGTCGGGAAGGGGGCCGGCGTGGATCGGCCTAGCGGCCAAGGTAGGCCTTCCTGAGATTCTCGTTCTCCAGGAGGGCGCCGGCCTCGTCCTCGAGCACGATCTTTCCCGTCTGGAGGACGTAGCCCCGGTCGGCGATCGAGAGGGAGACGTTCGCGTTCTGCTCGACGACGAGCACGGCGACGCCGGCCTCGTGCACCTGCTGGATGATCTCGAAGCTGCGCTCGACGAGGATCGGCGCGAGACCCATCGACGGCTCGTCCATCAGCAGCAGCCTCGGCCGAGCCATCAGCGCGCGCCCCATCGCCACCATCTGCTGCTCCCCGCCGGAGAGCGTGCCCGCGAGCTGGGAGCGGCGCTCGTACAGCAGCGGGAAGAGGCCGTAGACGCGCTCGAAGTCCTCTTTCGACTCGCGCCCCCGCCGCAGGTACGCGCCCATCTGGAGGTTCTCGAGCACCGTCATCGGGGCGAACAGGCGCCGGTTCTCGGGCACGATCGCCATGCCGCGGGCGATGCGGTAGCTCGTCGAGCGGCCGGTGACGTCCTCGCCCGCGAACTCGACCGTGCCGCGGCGCGGCTGCACGATCCCGAGCACGGTCTTGAGCGTCGTCGACTTGCCCGAGGCGTTTCCGCCGAGCAGGCAGACGAGCTCGCCCTCGCGTACCTCGAGCTCGACGGCCTGGAGGATGTGGATCTGCCCGTAGTACGTGTCGATCCCGGACAGCCGCAGGAGCTGACCGTTCCCGGCCGTCCCCTGCGGGCTGTCCCCGAGACGTGTCTCGTCCGGCCTCGTCCGGGGTCTGACCCCGGACGTGTCCCGCGCGGGCGGCCGGCTCACGAGGCAGCCTCCTCCCGGCGGCCGAGGTACGCCTCGACCACATGCTCGTTCGTCGCCACGTCCTCGAACGAGCCCTCGGCGATCTTGACGCCGTGGTCGAGGGCGACGACGCGGTCGGAGATGCCCTCGACGACGTGCATGTCGTGCTCGATCACGAGAATCGTGTAGCCGCCGCCGTCACGCAGCTTGCCGATCAGGTCCGTCATCTCGTGCGTCTCGGCCGGGTTCATCCCCGCGGCCGGCTCGTCGAGGAGCAGGATGCGCGGGTTCGTCGCCATCGCCCGAGCGATCTCGAGCCGCCGCCGGTTGGCGTACGAGAGGCTGTAGGCGGGCTGGTCCCAGCGGTAGCCGGCGAGACGCTGCCCGAAGAACGCGAGCCGCTCCTCCGCGAGCTGGTGGATCTCCCGCTCCTCCCGTCGCGCCCCCGGCGTCCGCAGCACCGAGCGGAGCATGCCGGCGCGCATGTGCCCGTACGCGGCTGCCATGACGTTCTCCTTGACGCTCATGTTCAGGAACAGGCGGAGGGTCTGGAAGGTACGCGCGACGCCGAGGCGGGTGATCCGGTGCGGCTCGAGCCTGAGGATGCTGCGGCCGTCGAGCTGGATGTCGCCGGCGTCCGGCTGGTACACGCCCGTGATCAGGTTGAACAGCGTCGTCTTCCCGGCGCCGTTGGGCCCGATCACGCTCACGATCTCGCGCTCGTCGACCTGGAGGTCGAGCCGGTCGATCACGAGCAGGCCGCCAAACGACTTCGTCAGGCCGCGCAGGTCGAGCAGGTGCGCCATCAGACGATCTCCACGCGCGTCGTGCCGAGCAGGCCCTGCGGGCGGGCCGCCATCAGCGCGACGAGCATCGCGCCGAGCATGATGAAGCGGGCGACGCTCGGCTGGAGGACGAGGACGTTCTGCCACACGAATGCCGCCAGGTAGAGCACGGGGACGTAGGCGAGCATCCTGGGCCGGCCCCGGAGGAGCGTCAGCCCGAGCACGCTCGCCACCAGCGCGATGAAGGCCAGCTTGCCGATCTCGACCGGATCGGACGGGAGCAGGACCCACGAGTCGACGAGCCGGTCGATGCGGGTGAGCCCCTCGGTCTGCCCGGCGGTCCCGTCCGGCCAGGCGAGCTCCGCGATGCCGCGCAGTGCGAGGCCGAAGGCGAGCACGCCGGCGAGGACGAGGCCCGCGCGGAGCCAGCGGAGCGTCACCAGCAGGACGAGGGCGAGAGCGCCGTAGAAGATCCAGCTCGCGTGCTCGGGCGTTCTCAGCACCTCGAGCGCAAGGTTGATCGTGACCGCCCCGATCACCACGCCGGCGAGGCTGCCGGCGCCACCGAGGATCACCATCGCGTAGAGGGTGATCAGGAGCACGAGGTCGAAGTCGACCGGGAAGACGGCGCCCTGCTGGGCGGCGAAGATCGTCCCCGTCAGCCCGGCCACGGCGGCGCCGAGCGAGAAGGCCATCAGCTTGAGCCGGTTCACCGGCATCCCCATCAGCTCCGCCGCGAGCGGATCCTCGCGCAGGGCCTTCCATGCGCGTCCGGTCCGCGACTCGCTCAGCAGGTAGAGGCCTCCGATCACGAGCACGAAGACGACGAGCGTGAACCAGAAGTAGTGGTCGAGCGTCGTCAGCTTGAACCCGAACAGGTTCAGCGGATCGACGGTGGAGATGCCGTTCGGGCCCCGCGTGAAGTTCACCGGAGCGTCCCGGAACGGCACGTTGATCCGGTCCGCGTTGATCAGCAGCGTCACGAAGATCTGCAGGAAGAAGAGCGTGACGATCGCCAGGTAGTCGCCGAACAGGCGCCGGGAGGGCAGCCCGAGCACGAGTCCGAGCACGGCGGTCGCGACGACGACCACCGGGATCGCCGCCTCGGCGTGCCAGTGCAGGCCGAAGTGACCGGAGGCGAGCATCGTGTAGCCGTAGGCGCCGAAGCCGTAGAAGGCGACGTAGCCGAGATCGAGCAGTCCCGAGAAGCCGACCGCGACGTTCAGCCCGAGGGCGAGCAGGACGTACAGCCCGGTGATCACGGCCACCTGCATCACGAAGTCGGAGCTCGTCAGGAAGGGCAGAGCCGCGGCGGCCGCGGCCGGAAGCAGGATCCGGACGGCGAGCGGCAGACGGCCCCAGGCATCGCGCACGGCGGCGTCGAGCCCGGTACGCCCCTCGCGCCGGCCCTCCACCTCGGCCACCCACTCGTCCACGCCGATGCGCGGGCGGTCGCGCGCGTCCGGCGGGGCGGGGAGGTCGCGCTCGTCCACGGATCAGACCTTCTGGATCGCCGCCCGCCCGAACAGGCCGCTCGGGCGAAGCAGCATGACGACGACGAGGATCGAGAAGACGATCAGGTCCTGGAAGACCGTCGAGATGTAGCCGGCCGAGTAGGCCTCGGCCAGCCCGATGAAGAGGCCGCCGAACATCGCGCCGGGAATGCTCCCGATGCCCCCGATCACGGCAGCCGTAAAGCCCTTGAGGCCGTAGTTGAAGCCCATGAAATGGTTGATCTGGCCGAACACGAGCCCGACGAGGACGCCCGCCGCCCCGGCCAGCGCCGAGCCGATGAAGAAGGTCACGACGATCACGCGGTCGACGTCGATCCCCATCATCGAGGCGGCCTCGCGGTCGTAGGCCGTCGCCCGCATCGCCTTCCCGAGCCGGCTCCAGCGGACGAGCGTGAAGAGCCCGAGCATCATCGCGATCGCCGCCGCGACGACGACGATCCTGATGATCCAGATGTAGACCGTGCCGAGTTGCACGCCCCGGAACGGGTCGACGAGCGAGAACGTGTCGTACGTCTTGAAGTTCGCGCCGTAGAGCAGAAGGACGGTGTTCTGGAGAAAGAACGACGCGCCGAGCGCGCTGATCAACGGCGCGATCCGCGGGGCGTTGCGCAGCGGGCGGTAGGCGAAGCGCTCGAGGACGACGCCGAGTACGCCGCAGCCGAGCATGGCCGCCGCGACCATGATCGTGATCAGCAGCCACACCGCCACGCGCGGGTCGAGCGGGCCGCCGAGTGCGCTGAGCACGCCCCAGCCGATGAAGGCGCCGATCATGAAGACCTCGCCGTGGGCGAAGTTCAAGAGCTTCAGGATCCCGTAGACCATCGAGTAGCCGAGCGCGATCAGGGCGTAGACGCTTCCGAGCGTCAGGCCGTTGACGGTCAGCTGAAGGAACAGGTTCCAGTCCACGGTCAGGCGCCGTTCCTACCACAGACGCGAGCGGCCCACCAC
>JBOHAW010000195.1:0-4298 GCA_050697975.1 Gaiellaceae bacterium | reverse complement strand
TGTCGGTCACGACCAGCTTCGTGTTCGTGAAGCATCGCTTGACCCAGCGGTCGTAGATCGAGCCGCTCGTCGTCGCGACCGTCCTTCCGCTCAGGTCGCCGAGGTTGTTGATCGGCGAGTCGTTGCGAACGAGCAACCGCCCGGTCGCCTGGTAGTACGCGCGCGAGAAGTCGATCCGCGTGTCGCGGTCGGCTGTATACGTGAACGTCGAGATGACGAGATCGACGCGGCCGGTCGTCAGCAGCGGCTCGCGCGTCGGGGTCGGCGCGCACGTGAACGAGACGCGGGTCTCCCGGCCGAACGCGTAGCGTGCAAACCAGCGGGCGATCTCGATGTCGAAGCCCGCGTTCCTGCCGCGGACGTCGATGAACCCGAACGGCGGCGCGTCGCACTTGACGCCGACCAACCACCGCTTGCGCTGCTTCACCGCCGCGGGCAGCGGCGGCAGCTTCGGCGCGGCCGCCGGCGCCGTCTCACGCGCTGACGACGAAGGGGCAGCGAGACCCCACGCCGCATACGCCGCGGCGGCGACGGCGACGACGATGACGAGACCGATCAGTCGCTTCATCAGGAACCTCCTTCGTTCTCGATGGTCAACTCATCCAGGGAATGCTCGAGCGTGAGCGTGCGGCGGAGGAAGCGGCGCGTGACCTCCTCCCGCGGATTATCGAGCACGTCGGCGGGCTTGCCTTGCTCGACGATGCGCCCGTCGTCCATGAAGACGACGCGGTCGCCGACCTCGCGGGCGAACTGCATCTCGTGGGTGACGACGAGCATGGTCATCCCCGAGCGGGCCAGGTCGCGCATGACGACGAGCACCTCGCCCACGAGCTCCGGATCGAGCGCGGACGTGACCTCGTCGAACAGCATCACGTGCGGGTCCATCATCAGCGCCCGCGCGATCGCGAACCGCTGCTGCTGCCCGCCCGAGAGCTGGTGCGGGTAGTGCTGCGCCTTCTCCGCGAGCCCCACGCTCGCAAGGAGCTCGAGCGCGCGGGCCTCGGCGGCTATGCGCGGCATCTTCCGGATCCGCCGCGCCGCGATCGTCAGGTTGTCGATCCCCTTGAGGTGGGGGAAGAGGTTGAACTGCTGGAAGACGATCCCGATCCGCTGCCGCACCGCCGAGACGTCGACGCCCGGGCCGGTGATCTCCTGGCCCTCGAAGAAGATGCGGCCCTCGTCGAGCGGCTCGAGCAGGTTGATGCAGCGGAGAAGCGTGCTCTTGCCGCTTCCGCTCCGACCGATGATCACGAGCACCTCGCCGGCGTCGACGCTGATGTCGATGCCGTCGAGGACGATGTTGTCGCCGAAGCTCTTCCGGACGGCCTCCAGGCGGACGACGGGAACCGCGAGGCTCGTCGACCCGGATGCCTCGCGAAGCTCCTCGTTCAGCGCGAACACGCCGCCAATACAACGAGACGCCGGAACGGAAGTCAAGACGGGCTCAGGCTACGGCCGGTAGCGCTCGCTCCCCTCGATGATGCGGTCGATCTCCGTCCGGAAGAAGCGCGCGAGCTCGGCGCAGCGGTCGTGATCGACCGGGCCGCCCTTCTTCGGCGGCAGGTCGTACGGGCTCCCCAGCACAAAGATGTTCTCGTCGTTCACCTCGTTCGCGGGCGCAGTGTAGTTGAAGCTGCCGGCGACCACGATCGCCTCGTCGACCACCATCACCTTGTGGTGCAGCTTTCCGAACTCCGGCCGCCTCCGCGGGAAGTACAGCTCGATGTCGCCGGCGTCGAGCCACGCGGTCGCCGCCCACTTCTTGATCCCCTGGCCGGGATCGAGCGCGCCGCGCACCTTGCGCCGCGCCGCCGCGAGAATCAGCATCGCATCGTCGATCCCTGACGAGCCGGCGAAGGTGAAGACGGCGAAGTCGACGCGCTCGGTCGCCTTCAGCATCTGCTTCACGATCTCGAGCTCCGGCGTGTGGTCCGGCGCGAAGAGCACGCGGACCGGGATGCCGCCGAGGTTGTAGGTGACCGGGGTGTCTCCGTGCTCCCGCCGGCCGAAGTTGCCCCTGCGGAGCTGCTCGAACTCCTTCGCGTAGGCCGCGGCGATCCGCGGGTCGTGAAAGACCACGACGTTGTTGAGATTCCGGTGCGTGTCGGTGTCGGTGAAGTTGGCCGAGCCGGACAGCAGGGCCGCGGTCGGCCCGCGGCCGACGTCGCGCACGATGAACTTCTGGTGGAAGATCTCCGGGTTCAGGTCGGCCTTGACGTCGACGGCGCAACGCAGCAGCGCGCTCAGGATCTCCCGGTTCGTTCGGGTCTCACGCCGCCGCCGGAGCTCGGTCCACTGCGCCCGGAGTATCGCCTCAGCCTCCGTCTCCACGCCGACGCGCCTGATCACCGGCGGCTTCTTGCTCAGCAGGTAGTCCTGCTCGAGGAACATCCGGACCCGGATGCCCTTGGCGCGCGCGTCGAGAATCGCCTGCGCGATCGGCTCGGAGTCGAGCTCCTGGACCGCGATGTCGAGCGAGACCTGCGCGCGGCCGATGAAGTCGACGATCGCCCGCTCGAGATCGTGGGCCGCACCCAGCTCGGGCGGACCCACGAACGCCTCGATCCTTCCCCCGGCGAAGTCGGTCATGAGCCCGACAGTCTGGCAATCTTCCTGGCCGCCGGGGCGAGCGCCTGCGGCTCCTCGAGCACCGGCGCGAAGAGATCGCCGTGCCGCTCGACCCGCGCCAGCACGGCGGCCATGGTGAACGACCGGGGATCGAGGCTCTCCGTCAGCTCCTCCCAGCGCAGCGGGGTCGAGACCGGCGCGCCCGGCTTGGGCCGCACGGAGTACGGAGAGGCGATCGTCTTGCCATGGCCGTTCTGGCGATGGTCGACCAGGACCCCTTCGCGCTTCGCCTTCAGCCATTCCGTCGTCGCAAGCCCCTTGTGGCTCTGAGCCACAAGGGTGGCGGCGGCCTCGGCGAAGGCGTACGTCTGATCGTAGCTCGACCGGCGGGTGATCGGGACGAGGACGTGAATCCCGTCCGCACCGCTCGTCTTCACGTGGCCGACGAGCCCGACGTCGTCGAGCACCTCCTTGATCGCGTGCGCGACCGTGACTGCGAGCGCGAAGCCGCCGTCGGGCGGATCGAGGTCGAAGAGCACGAAGTCGGGCCGCTCGGGCCGGTCGACGCGCGAGTACCAGGCGTTCATGTCGATGCAATGCATCTGCACCATCCACAGCAGTGCGAGCTCGTCGTTCACGAGCGGAAACCGGACGAGTCGCGATTCGCCCTCCCGCGGGTACGTGCGGAACGTGCGGGTCGGGATCCAGTCGGGCATTCCCTTCGGCGCGTCCTTCTGGAAGAAGTGCCCGCCGGCGAGGCCCTCGCGGTAGCGCTTCATCGTGAACGGCCGGTTCCTCAAGTGCGGGACGAGCACGGGCGACACCGCCCGGTAGTAGTCGAAGAGGTCGCCCTTCGTGATCCCATCGTCCGGCCAGAGCACCCGGTCGGCGCTCGTCAGGCGCACCTCGCGCCCGCCGCGGCCGTCGATGCGCTCGGAGCTCAGCGGCGCCGGCGCCGGGATCGCAGCTGGCTCCGCTCGAACCGCGACGTGAGCTCGGAGAGCGGCATGGGCTCGGGCTCGAGCTCCTCGGGCTCCTCGGGCTCGAGCTCCTCTGATTCTTCGGGCTCTTCGGGCTCCTCCTCGGGCTCCTCGGGCAGCACCGTGTCGGCCTCGTCCTCGAGCTCGACGTCCACAGGCGCCGGGGAATAACCCCAGCCGTCCTCGAGCCTTTCTTCCTGCTCGAGCTCCGGCTCCGCCTCCCAGGCGCCGATCAGCTCGTCGCGAACGAGATCGCGCTCGGGCGCCTCCCTCTCGACGTGAGCGGCCTCCGCGGCCGGCGCCGCCGGCTGTTCCCGGTCGCGCTGCCAGAACCGGCGTCGTGCAGGCGAGAGCTTGGGCTCGGTCTCGTAAGCCGGCTCCTGCTCCGGCTCGGGCGCGGGCTCGGGCTCGGGCTCGAAGGGGGCGGCTTCGGCCGCGGGCTCCCGCTGCGCCGGGGATTCCATTGTCGTCTCAGCCGGGAGCCAGGGCTCCAGCTCCACCTCTGGTTCCGCCTCGGCCACTGGCTCGGGCTCCGGCTCCACCTCGAACGGGGCGAGCTCCGGCAATAGCTCGGGCTGAGGCGGCGACTCCATCGTGTCGGCAGCCGGCTGCGGCTCGGGCTCCGCCTCGGCGACCGGCGCAGGCTCCGGCTCCGGCTCTCGCTCCACCATTGGTTCCGCCTCGGCCACCGGCTCGGGTTCCGGCTCCACCTCGAACGGGGCGAGCTCCGGCACTAGCTCGGGCTGAGGC
>JBOHAW010000194.1:0-5351 GCA_050697975.1 Gaiellaceae bacterium | reverse complement strand
ACACCGGTGTAGGGGCCGACGGTCGCCGAGCCGCCGGCCGGCCCGCTGCTCGGCGCACCCGAGCCAGGCAGCGCGGATGCCGCGACCGCGAGCGCAAGCGCGAGCAGGACCAGGACCCTCACGTCTCGAAACGATACGACGTCCGCTCGGCTTTGGGAACCCTGCGCTAAGCGGTCGTGGACGCTCGGAGCGCGGGCCAGGCTTCGATCGGGTCGGTGGAGCGGACGACGTTCATGCCCGCCTCCGCGAAGCGGCGGAACGCCTCGTCCGCCTCGTCCGTGTAGTCGACGACACCCGGGACGACGACCGGCGAGGTGCAGTCCTCGAGCAGGTAGACCTTCGCGGCGAGCTCGCGCGTGCCCAGGCTCGAGAGGAGGTCGTCGATCGTCCAGGCCACGCAGTGGCTCTTCGCCTGACCGGCGACGGCGATGGCGTCGAACTCCCTCAGGAGCTTGAGGAGCCTCGTGTCCGGAGTGGCGATCGACTCGCCGCGCGGTCCCTGGATCACCTCGGGGCCGAGCACCGAGTAGTGCTCCGTGAGCGGATTCCGGCCCTTGATCTGGAACCTCGGCTGGCTCCGGCGGGCGACCGAGTGGAAGAAGATCGCCTCCTCGACGGCGGACACGAGGGCGTGGCCGATCCCGCCGAGCATGGCGTGATAGGGCCACACCGTGAGGTGGTACTTGCCGCCCGCTTCGAGCCGGCGGGTGTAGTGGAGCAGGTACTCGCGGGCCTCGTCCTCCGCGAGACCGACGGTCTCGAGCACGGTGGGGTTGATCCGCCACCGCCCGCGCTCGACGTCCCTGATCGAGATCAGCGAGTACGGCTCCGGGTGGCGACCGTCGGGATCGACGAGGAAGACGGGGTGGAAGATCTGGATCGGCTCGTGCGTGTCCAGCGTCGGCACGATCTGCGTGATCGCACCGAGGTTGCGGTAGATGAACTCGCAGAGCCGGCGGGTGTCGTCCACCGCGCCGGTGCCGGAGCGCCCGGCCACGAAGAGCTCGAAGCCCGGTGCGCAGAAGGTGTTCTGGGCGTCGACGACGACCAGCCCGACCCGGACCGTGTCGTCGTCCGCCGGCCGGAGCGCGTGGTCTGCGGCCCACTCCTCGGCCTCCGCCGCGCGCTCGCCGTACGGCACGCGCCAGACGTCCCCGACGCGTTCCGGCGCAAAATGGGGTGGAATGGGAAGCATCGGCGCCAGTCTAGAGCGAGGGTGATGGATCGCCCGCCGCTCGTCGAGCGGGCGGAGCAGCTGGCCGGACGGCTCGGGTTCACGCGCTCGTGCATCCCGGAGGTCGGGCGCCTGCTGCACGCGCTCGCGGCGCAGCGCGGGCGGACGAGGGTGGGCGAGATCGGGACCGGGTGCGGCGTCGGCGCGGCCTGGATCGTGTCGGCGCTGCCGCCGGAGGTGCCGTTCGTCACCGTCGAGCTCGACCACGAGCGCGCCCGCGCGGCCGCGGAGCTCCTCTCGGACGACCGGAACGTGCGCGTGCTCGAGGGCGACTGGCACGAGCTCATGCCCGCGGAGGCGCCGTTCGACCTCCTCTTCTACGACGGTGGGGGCAAGCAGGAGCCCGGCCGCGACGGGGAGCAGGCTCTCGGCCTCCTGGCCCCGGGAGGGACGATCGTGCTGGACGACCTCACGCCGGGTCGCCCGGGTCCCGACGCGGTCCGCGCATTCTGGCTCGGCCATCCGGCGCTCGCGGCCGTCGAGCTGATGACCACCCCGGCGACGGCCGCGATCGTCGCCACGCGGGTCCTTTAGTCAGGCGCACGGGCTGCCGATATGCGGAGTGGTGTCGGAGATCGCCGCCTTCCTCGACGACCTGCCCGGAATCCTCCTGACGTGGCTTCCGCTCGTCTTCTTCGGGCTCATCGTCTACCTCCTCTGGCGCACGCTGCAGATGATGCCGCGCGTGAAGCCGAAGTCGATCGAGCCGACGAACAAGACCACGGCCACGTTCTCGGATGTCGCCGGCGTCGAGGAGGCGAAGAAGGAGCTCTTCGAGGTGGTCGAGTTCCTGCGCGACCCGAAGCGGTTCGAGCGGCTCGGCGCGCGCGTGCCGAAGGGGATGCTCCTCTACGGCCCGCCGGGTACCGGCAAGACGCTGCTCGCGAAGGCGGTCGCCCACGAGTCGGGCGCGACCTTCTACTCGCAGAGCGCCTCGGCCTTCGTGGAGATGTTCGCCGGGCTCGGCGCCTCCAGGATCCGCAAGCTCTTCTCCGAGGCGCGAAAGCACGCGCCCGCGATCGTGTTCATCGACGAGCTCGACGCCGTCGGCGCCGCCCGCACGGGCCACGGCTTCAACCGCGAGCAGGACCAGACGCTGAACCAGCTGCTGGTCGAGCTCGACGGCTTCGGGGCCCGCGACCAGGTCGTCGTGATGGGCGCGTCGAACCGCCTCCAGGATCTCGACCCGGCGCTGCTCAGGCCGGGCCGCTTCGACCGTCAGGTGCTCGTCGGCCCGCCCGACGTGGCCGGCCGCGAGGAGATCCTGCGCGTGCACACACGCGGCAAGCCGCTCGCCGCCGACGTCGACCTCAACGTGCTCGCCCGCCAGACGGCAGGCTTGACCGGCGCCGACCTCGCGAACATCGCCAACGAGGCCGCGATCTTCGCCGGCCGCAAGGAGCACCAGCACATCAGCATGGTCGACTTCGAGGGCGCGATGGAGCGCGTGATCGGGGGTCTCCAGCAGCGCAAGGTCGTGACCGAGAAGGAGAAGCGCATCCTCGCCTACCACGAGGGCGGTCACGCCCTGATGGCGCACCTGATGGGCGACCTCCTGCCGATTCAGAAGGTGACGATCGTCGCTCGCGGCGATGCGCTCGGGTATGCGTACTACCTCCCGCTGGAGGATCGCTACCTCCATACGAAGGAGGAGCTGATCGACGTGATGAAGGTCGCGCTCGCCGGCCGCGCCGCGGAGCAGATCGTCTTCGGCCGGGTCACGAACGGCGCTGCCAACGACCTCGAGAAGGTGACGGAGATCGCCCGCTCGATGGTGTTCGAGTACGGCATGTCCGACGGCGCCTCCGCGCGGACGATGCGGGCCGACAACTACGGCCTCTCCGAGGAGACGAAGCGTCTGCGCGACAGCGAGCAGGCGCGGTTGACCGACGGGGCCTACGAGGAGGCGCTCCGCCTCCTCCAGAAGCACCGCCCCGCTCTCGACCGCCTCGCGCACGCGCTGCTCGAGAAGGAGACCCTCGTGCGCGACGAGATCGCCACGATGCTCGTCGACGTCGAGCCGGAGTCCCGCGCCAGCGAGACCGTCGGCACCGTTCGCATCCTCGCGGCGGAGTAGTCCCGCGGACAGGTTCCGGTCGGCCGCGCGTCGGACGTGTGCTGTCAGCGCGGCAATTGCATGCTGTCACGCTGCACTTGACACGACATCAGAGTGATGTCATAGTGACGCCATGCAAATCGGCCCGCACATCGAAGCGCTCCAGAACGACCTGGCCGCGGTCGCGGCCGTGGGCGACTCGGAGGCCAGCGAGATCGTGCAGCGGATCAGCGCCGCCCTCGAGGCGTCCGCCCGCCTGCGACTGCTCGAGGCCGTCACCGAGGCAGCCCACGAGCTGACGTCGCAGCTGTCGTCCGGGCACGTCGAGGTTCGCCTCGCGGGCTCGGATCCCGCACTCGTCTACGTCGAGGATGCCCCCGCCCGCGGCCCGTCGGTGGGCGGCGAGGACGCCTTCTCGGCCCGTATCACGCTGCGCCTGCCCGAGGTGCTCAAGGCGAGCGTCGAGTTCGCCGCCTCGCGCGAGGGCGTGTCCGTGAACGCCTGGCTCGTCCAGGCGATCAGCCGCAGCATCGACCCGCGACCGCCACGAGTCGGCAAGCGCATCACCGGCTTCGCGCGGAGCTGAGAGGAGATTCGACATGGCCTTCTACTCACTGCTCTTCGGTCACGCCGAATGGCCCGAGGAGAACAAGCCGCGCGCCCAGGTCTACAGGCGCGAGCACGACGAGGCCGAGCGCACGGCACGACTGAACCTCAGCGTCCCGGTGGTCCTGAAGGGCCGCGTCGAGGCCTCCGCCCGGCTCGAGGGCGTCTCTTCAGACGCCTGGATCGTACGAGCCCTTTCCCGCAGCGTCGACCCCCGGCTCGCGCCCTGACCGAAGAGGAGAGAACGATGATGAAGAAGAGCTTCCAGACTCCCGGCCCGCTCGCGCTCGACATCCGCCTAGCCGCCGGGTCGATCGACCTCGAGACGGCGGAGACCGGTGAGACAGACGTCGAGGTGGAGCCGATGGACTCGGCCGCGCGCGAGCTGATCGACGACGTGCGCGTCGAGTTGCGCGACGCGCGGGAGGGTCAGGAGCTGCGGATCGAGGTGCCGGAGCGGCGCGGCTTCTTCGGCCGGAACCCGAGCTTCGCCGTCCGGGTGCAGTGCCCGCACTCCACGACCGTCGAGACGCGGACACGCTCGGCCGACGTGGACGCTCGGGGCCGCTTCGGCTCGTTCGCGAGCAAGGGCGCGTCCGGGGACGTCGAGGTCGAGCACGTCGAGGGCGTGACGGCGATCCACACCGCCAGCGGCGACATCGCGCTCGAGCTCGGAGCGGGACCGATCGTCGTCAACACCGCTTCGGGCGACGTCACGATCGGGCGCAGCGCCGGCCAGATCACGGCGAATCTCGTCTCGGGCGACCTCACGGTCCGCGAAGCGGACGGGCAGATCGAGGCCCACACCGTCTCCGGAGACCAGCGGCTCGACGCGGTCGGGGCGGGCACGGTCGCCGCCGCCTCGGTCTCGGGCGACATCGTCGTGGGCGTCCGGCGCGGTTCCGGCGTCTGGATGGACGTCCGCTCGATCAGCGGCGACACCGAGTCCGAGCTCGACGCCAGCGACGGGCCTCCGGCGGACGAGTCGAAGCTCGTCGAGCTGCGACTCAACACCGTGAGCGGCGACATCCGGATCAGGCGCTCGAGCGCCGCTCCCGCGACGGCCGAGTAAGTCGTGCGCGCGCTGCTCAGGCGGCAGCGCGAGTTCCGGAGGCTGTGGGCGGGGCAGACGATCTCGCTCTTCGGCGACCAGGTGACGGCCGTCGCGCTGCCGCTCGCCGCCGTCCTCGTCCTGGACGCGTCGGCGGCGGAGATGGGCGTGCTCGCGGCGGCGGCCTGGCTCCCGTACCTCCTGTTCTCGCTCGCCGCGGCGCTGTGGGTCGATCGGCGCGCACGCCGGAAGCTGGTGCTCGTCGCCGGCGACCTGGGCCGTGCACTCGCGCTCGTGACCGTGCCGCTCGCCTTCGCCTTCGACGCGCTCACGGTCGAGCACCTGATCGCCGCGGCATTCCTCGTCGGCGCGTTCAGCACGGTCTTCGGCGCCGCGTACAGCGC
>JBOHAW010000193.1:0-8767 GCA_050697975.1 Gaiellaceae bacterium | reverse complement strand
GTCGAGATCTACAACCTGCACGTGGTCGAGATCCCGACGAACGTCGCCGTCGCGCGCAACGACGAGAACGACTTCATCTTCAAGACGAAGGACGCGAAGTTCGACGCCGTGATCGCGGACATCAAGGAGCGGAACACGCGCGGCCAGCCGGTGCTCGTCGGCACGATCGCAGTCGAGACGTCAGAGCACCTCTCGCAGCTCCTCGAGCGCGCAGGCATCAGGCACAACGTCCTGAATGCGAAGCAGCACGAGCGGGAGGCGGAGATCATCCAGGACGCGGGCCAGCGCGGCGCGGTCACGATCGCGACGAACATGGCCGGCCGCGGCGTCGACATCAAGCTGGGCCAGGGCGTGGTCGACCTCGGCGGGCTCTACGTGCTCGCCACCGAGCGGCACGAGGCGCGCCGGATCGACAACCAGCTCCGCGGGCGCTCGGGCCGCCAGGGCGACCCCGGCGAGTCCCGCTTCTACCTCTCGGGCCAGGACGACCTGGTGCGCCTCTTCGCCGGTGACCGGATCTTCAACATCATGGAGCGCTTCAAGCTGCCCGACGACCAGCCGATGGAGGCGAAGATCCTCTCGAGCCAGATCGAAGGCGCGCAGAAGAAGGTCGAGGAGCAGAACTTCGTCGCGCGCAAGAACGTCCTCAAGTACGACGACGTCATGAACGTCCAGCGCCAGGTGATCTACGAGCAGCGCCGGCGCGTGCTCGAGGGCGAGGATCTGTCCGAGGACGTCAAGGGCTGGATCGACGAGGTGATCGGGAACGTCGTCGCCGCCCACACCGAGTCGGAGTTTGCCGAGGAGTGGGATCTGGAGGCGCTCGTCCGCGCGGTCAACGCGCTCTGCGAGGCGGAGTTGACGGTCGAGGAGCTGCGCGAGGACGAGGTGGAGATCTCGACCGAGGGCCTGACCGAGGAGTTCGCCGAGGTGGCTCGGGCGGAGTATGCGGCCAAGGAGGAGGAGCTCGGCACCGAGCTCATGCGCGAGGTCGAGCGGTTCGTGATCCTCCAGATCGTCGACCGCCGCTGGCGCGAGCACCTCGAGAACATGGATTACCTGCGCGACGGCATCCACCTGCGCGCGATGGCGCAGAAGGATCCGCTCAGCGAGTACCGCGCCGAGGGCCACGTGATGTTCGCGGCGCTGAACGCCGAGATCCGCGAGGAAGTCGTGCTGACGCTCTTCCACGCGCAGATCGCGCCCGAGGAGGCGGACGAGCTCGAGCGTGCCCAGCAGGCGCAGGCGGTGAACGGCAGCGGCCTCTCGTACGAGCACGAGTCGATCGCCGGTGCGGACGTGATCGCGGCCGCGGGCACCGCGAGTGCGACGCCGGTCGGCGGCGGCGGAGGAGCCGTGGCCACGCAGCAGCGCGTGATCTCGGAGCACGAGAAGCTCGGCCGCAACGATCCCTGCTGGTGCGGCAGCGGCAAGAAGTTCAAGAAGTGCCACGGCGCCTGAGCGCCGCGCTGGGCACTAGGCCAGCTCGGTGACGGTGTCGACGAGCCGGCGTACGGACGCGGTCTCTGCTCCCCCTTCCTCCGTGTAGGTGACGGTGTGCCGCCGCCCGTCGGCGGCCACTGTGACCTCGTACCGGAAGCGGTCGGCGCCTTCGCCGTCCGACACGGAGGCCGGCAGGTCGAAGAAACCGATCTCGTCGACGAGCCGCTCCAGCCTCTCGGCCGACGCGGCCGCGAGTTGCTCCGTATCGACTGTGGCGACCTCCTCCTCGATACCGGCGAAGCCTCCGCTCCGCTTCACGCTGATCTGCACCCTGCCTCCTCTCCGCGGGCCCGGGAGAGCGCACTCCCCTCCCGGGCCTCGGACTTCGACCTAGCTCTTCGTCGACTTCGTCGCGCGGCGGCGGCGAGGCTCGGCGCCGTTCGTCGCGAAGGCCGCCTTGAGCTCGCGAACCTGCGCGTCGAGCGTCTCCTCCTCTCCCATGTACTCGGCCCGCTGCATGGTCCCGCAGCAGCCGGCCCGGTTCTGGATCGAGTCCGGTGAGTCCGTGAACGCCGGCGCCACCTCGACGTCCTCGTGGGCGGCCAGCTCGACCGCGAACGGTGCGAGCACCTCCCGCAAGGTGAAGCGGTTGACGATCGCGTTTTTGTACTGTACGGGCTTCCCGTCGGCGGTCACGAGCGCGAGCATCTTGTTGACCACGTCGGCGTACGTCGCCCCGATGTTCGGGGCGGCGGCGAGGGCCCTGAAGACGAGCCCGCAGACGTACTGCGCGCTCTCGTAGAGCACGAACGCGTCGTCTCGCTTCGCCGGCTTGCGCTGGAAGGTGAAGATGTCCGCGAGCACGTCGAAGACTCCGCCGGTAAACACCTGCGAGATGGCGTGGACCTCGTTCGAGACCTGGCTCAGCTTGAGGTCGTTGTCCGCGTTGCGCAGGCCGTTCGGCCGTCCGAGCGCGAGCCCGAACTCCTCGGCCATGTCGGCGAGGAAGCTCTTCGCGTGGAGGTCGGCCTTCGTCTGTGCGACGATCGCCTCGACCTGATCCATCTGCGACAGCGTCAGGAAGATGGCGGTCAGATCGCCGAAGGACTCGTGCAGGCCACCGGTTTGCGGCGGGTTCCCGGCGGTGAGCCAGCCCGGCTTGAGGCCGTCGAGGATGGCATGGCCGGTCTCGTGCGCGACGATGTCGAACGAGCGGCACGTGTAGACCGTATGCAGCGGCGGCGGGGTCGTCGAGTCGAAGTAGAAGAACTTGAGCGCCTTCTGCGTGCGGCTGTAGTAGGCGTTCTGCGTCACGCCGGCCCTGGGATGGCAGGCGAGCGGATCGGTGTTCCCACCCGTGTTCCACTGCCACGGCACGGGCTTCGGCCACCGGAAGCGCTCGTACATGGTGAGCACCTGCCGGATGATCGCGAAGGTGTGGACACAGTCGAACGCCTCGGCGTCCACGGCCGGGTCGACGATCAGATCGCCGAAGACGTTCGGCCCGACGGGGGTCAGACCCTGGATCGAGATCCGGGCGTCCTTCGGCCCGGTGTAGACGCGCTTCGGCAGGAAGGCCTTGCGGATCCCGATCTCCTTGACCGACGGATCCTGCTTCCACATGAGCACGCGGGCTCCCCGTGAGAGCCCGACCGGCGGGATCGGCGCCGGCACCGTCGGGCCGGCGGCGGCACCGGGAATCGGTCCCGCCTTCGTGTTCAGCGCCTTGCGCGCGAGGTGTGAGGCGTAGGCCTGGGTGGGTTGCGGGACGAACGACACGGGGAGCGTCTCCCCGCGCCCCTCTTCCCGCTCTGTCGTGGTGAGCATCCGATGCACCTCCTGGGTGCGACCCCTTCCTTGCGGCGGCTGGACTTGCGCTCGGGCCTCGACCACCTCCCTTCGGGGCGCAGGTGGCCGCAGGACACTTGCGTCGGACGCTGCTCGGAAAATCCTTAGCACCCGGGCAATGGAAATTCAACGGGCGTACCTCGCGAGCGCGCCGAGCCGTTATCTCGGCATGTGCATCCGCTGCCGCCGCAACGACGCGCCACAGCCGCTCGACTTCTGCGTCGCCTGCTCCGTCACCAGCCGGATCGAGTTCGCGTCCGGTCTGCGCCGCCTCGAGGAGTACCTGCGCTCGCACGCCGACTTCGCGAGCTGGGAAGAGCGGAGAGCTCGAGCTCACGGAACGTAGCCCCGCCCGGCTACGATCCGCCCATGACGGAGCCGGGGCTCACGCTGGAGCAGCAGCTCGAGGAGATCAGGACGCAGCTCGCCTGGGTCCGTGATTTCCTTTGACCCGGGTGCGCTAGAGGGACGGATCTCGGAGCTCGAGGCCGCGATGGCCGAGCCCGCGTTCTGGGACGACCAGGGGGAAGCGGCACGCATCTCGGCCGAGCACGCGCGCTTGGCGAGGCGGCTCGAGCGCTACGTCGCGCTTCAGCGCGAGTACGACGACGCCGCCGAGCTGCTCGCCATGGACGGCGAGCTCGAAGGCGAGATCGAGACCTCGCTGCAGCCGATTCGCCGGGAGCTCGCCCGCCTCCAGGAGGACGCGCTCTTCACCGGCGAGTACGACGCCGGTGAGGCGGTCGTCACCATCCACGCGGGCGAGGGGGGCACGGACGCCCAGGACTGGGCCGAGATGCTCCTGCGCATGTATCTGCGCTGGGCGGAGGGGCGCGGCCTCGCCACAGAGCTGATCGAAGCGAGCCCGGGGGAGGAGGCCGGGCTCAAGTCGGCGACCTTCACGGTCAGGGGTGAGAACGCCTACGGGATCCTGAAGGCCGAGCGCGGCGTGCACCGGCTCGTGCGTCTCTCCCCTTTCGACAGCGCGCACCGGCGGCAGACGTCGTTCGCGCAGGTGATCGTCAGCCCCCTGCTCTCCGACGAGGGCGTGGTCGAGCTCGACGAGGCCGACCTGCGCATCGACACCTACCGCGCGAGCGGCGCCGGCGGCCAGCACGTGAACAAGACCGATTCGGCCGTCCGCATCACCCACGTCCCGACCGGGATCGTCGTGCAGTGCCAGAACGAGCGCTCGCAGTCCTCGAACAAGCAAACGGCGCTCCGGATGCTGCGATCGCGCCTCGCCGAGCTCCAGGTGGAGGAGCGCGAGGCCGAGCTCGCGCGTGAGCGCGGTGCGGCTCAGGTGATCGGCTTCGGCAGCCAGATCCGCAGCTACGTGCTGCACCCGTACCAGCTCGTGAAGGATCACCGGACCGACTTCGAGGCCGGAAACGCCCAGGGCGTGCTCGACGGCAACCTCGACGGCTTCGTCCACGAATACCTGCTCCAGAAGGCGGCCGGAAACGTGCTCTAGCAGGGTGTTCCGCTAGACTTCCGCGTCTACGCGCGACCGGTTCGGCCCCGCCCGGGGCCGTCCCTCACTCTCTGAACCCGGTGCAGGAACTCGACCTTCAGACCGACACGACCACGGCCCTGGCCGAGCGTGAGCCCCCGGCACCGCCCGTCGCGGGCCCGGGGGCGATGATCGTGTTCGAAAGCGTCACCAAGGTGTACGAGCCGCACGTGACCGCCCTCGACGGCGTGACGTTCGTGATCGAGAAGGGCGAGTTCGTCTTCATCGTCGGCGCGTCCGGCTCGGGCAAGTCGACCATGATCCGGCTCCTCCTGAAGGAGCTCGAGCCGACCGCGGGCCGGATCGTCGTCGGCGGCCGCGACCTCGGCCGTCTCAAGCGCTCGAAAGTGCCGCTCCTGCGCCGCAACGTCGGCTGCGTCTTCCAGGACTTCAAGCTGCTGCCGAACCGGACGGCGGCCGAGAACGTCGCCTACGCGCTGAAGGTGCAGGGGGAGGGCCGCGGCGCGATCCGGCGCAAGGTGCCGGAGGTGCTGAACCTCGTCGGCCTCGCGCACAAGATGAACTCCCTGCCCGACGAGCTCTCCGGCGGCGAGCAGCAGCGTGTCTCGATCGCACGCGCGTTCGTGAACCATCCGCCGCTGCTGATCTGCGACGAGCCGACCGGGAACCTCGACCCCGACACCTCCGTCGGGATCATGCAGCTCCTCTACCGCATCAACCGCTCGGGCACGACAATCCTGATGGTCACGCACGATCGCGAGATGGTGGACAAGATGCGCAAGCGCGTGATCGCGCTCGAGGAGGGCCGTCTGGCCCGCGACGAGCGCCGCGGCGGGTACACCCCGGAGTGAGGGCCCGACTCCTCTTCTCGGAGGCGATGCGCTCGATCGGCTCGAACGCCTCGACCACGGTCGCAGCGACGATGACCGTGCTGATCGGCATGTTCCTGCTCGGACTCTTCATCGCGCTCGGCACCTGGGTGCTCTCGTGGAGCGACCAGGCCAAGGACAAGCTGCTGGTGAAGGTGTACCTCTGCACCCCGCTCTCCTGCGCGCAGGACTCCACCCCGCAGCAGATCAACGCTCTCCGCGTGCAGCTGCTGAACATGCCCGAGGTCAAGCCCGGCGGGGTCAAGTTCGTCTCGAAGGAGCAGGCGCTCGAGATCATGCGCGACCGCAGCCCGGAGCTCGTCCAGAACCTCTCCTCGAACCCGCTGCCGAACTCGTTCGAGGTGACGCCGAACCGGGCGGAGGACGTTTCCACGATCGCGAACCGGCTCGAGCGGGCGATGCCGCCCGGCGTGGAGAAGGTGAGCTACGGCAAGAAGGTGGCGGAGCGGATCCTGCGCGTGGCCACGGTGATCTCGTCCGTCTTCCTGATCGCGGTGATCGTGCTGGTCGCCGCTTCGACGTTACTGATCGCGAACACCATCCGGCTCTCGATCTTCGCCCGTCGCCGGGAGATCGAGGTGATGAAGCTCGTCGGCGCGACGAACTGGTTCGTCCGCGGCCCGTTCATGATCGAGGGGCTCATCTGCGGCCTCGCCGGCTCGGGGATCGCCGTGATCCTGCTCCTGCTCGGCAAGGAGCTGGCGCTGCCGAGCATCCTCGGCCGCATCGAGGACTCGGGCGTGGGCGCGATCGCCTTCTTCTGGAACGCGATCATCCTGATCGGGGTCGGGCTGCTGCTCGGCGCCGCCGGCTCCGGCCTCACGCTGCGCCGCTTCCTCCGCGTCTAGGAATCGCCCTAGCGCGGGCCTATACTCCGCGCGGCGGATGCGGCGGGTACTGATCATTCTCTGCTTGGCCGCAGCGGTCTCAGGCTCCTTCCTGGTCGGCCTGCGGGTGACCGGCGGCTCGCAGACGGAGCCCGCGGCCGCGGCCGACCTCGTGCGGGAGCGCCTCGCCGCCCGGTACTACAAGCCGGTGCCGCGGCGTCTGCTCCGCCTGAGGAACGTTGAGTCGATGCTGGCTGGGCTCCACGACCCGTATACCGAGTATCTCGAGCCGTTCGCGTACTCCGAGCTGCGCCGCCAGACTTCGGCCAGCTACTCCGGCATCGGCGCGACGGTGCTGCCGCAGCGCGACGGTTTCGTCGTCTCCGCGGTCCCTGCGGGGCCCGCGCGGAGAAGCGGTCTGCGGCCGGGCGACACGATCGTGACGATCGACGGCGCTCTGGCCCGGCGCCTGACGTTCGAGCGCGCCCTTGGACGGCTCCTCGGCCCGCGCGGAACGGTCGTGCGCCTCGGCGTTCGCCGCGGTGGCAGGCTGCTTCGGTTCGACGTCGAGCGCGGGGAGATCAGGACCGCGGCCGTGAGCTCGAGGCTGCTCGCCGCCGAGGGCAGGCGCGTCGGCTACGTCGCTCTGCACTCGTTCTCCTCCGGCACCGCCCAGCTCCTCGGCGTGACCGTGGCGAGGCTCGAGCGCGCGCGCGCCGCGGGTCTCGTGCTCGACCTGCGTAACAACCCCGGCGGATTGCTCGACCAGGCGGTCGCCGTCTCGTCCCTCTTCCTCGCCGAAGGCCGGATCGTCTCGATCGAGGGCGCACACGAGCCCGTGCGGGTGTTCATGGTCGAGCGCCGGCCCGGGGCGAGCGCGAGCGCGCTGCCGCTCGTCGTGCTCGTCAACCGCTACACGGCCAGCGCCGCTGAGGTCGTGGCGGCGGCGCTCCGCGACAACCGGCGCGCGACGCTGGTGGGCGAGGTCACCTTCGGCAAGGCGGTCGTGCAGTCGATCGAGCCGCTTCCGAACGGGGCTGCGCTCAAGCTGACGACGGCCCGGTACCTGACGCCGGCGGGGGCGGACATCTCGAGCGAGGGCCTGAAGCCGCATCTCGAGGCGGTGGACGACGCTCAGACGCCCGAGGACGAGGCGCTCGCCGCTGCGCTCGACACCCTGCCCGCCGTCCCGTAGCCGGGTGACGAGCGGCCCGAGCGTCGTCGTCGAGATCCAGAAGCGCGGCAAGCTCGTCGTCGGCGAGCCGTTCTTCGATCCGGGGACGCCGCTCGTCCTCGATCGCAAGGGCCTCGGCGACGCGGGGCCGGGCGATCTCGCGGTCGTGCGGCCGGGGAGGGGGCGCGCGCGGCTCGAGCGGGTCCTCGGCCCGGCCGCCGCGATCGAGTCGGTGCTCGAGGGCCTGCTCGCCCGCGAGGGCGCGGGAGGCGAGTTCGAGCCGCACGACCTGCCGGAGCCGAGCCTCGAGGGGCGAAGCGACCTCCGCGACCTGCTCGCCTTCACGATCGACCCCGAGACGGCCAAGGACTTCGACGACGCGGTCTCGGTTCGCCGCGAGGGCGAGGGTCTGCGGGCCTGGGTGCACATCGCCGACGTCTCGCACTTCGTCCCGGCCGGATCGCCGCTCGACCGCGGCGCCGCGGAGCGCGCCTTCTCGACCTACGTGCCGGGGCACGTGGCGCCGATGCTCCCGCCGGAGCTCGCCGACGACGCGTGCAGCCTGCGCCCGCACGTCGAGCGCCTCTGCGTCACCGTCGAGGTGCCCTTCGACGCCGACCTGCGCCCCGGTGAGCCGCTGTTCTACCGCTCGGTGATCCGCAGTCGTGAGCGCCTGACCTACGGGCGGGCGGAGGCGATTCTCGCCGGCCGCGAGACCGCCGATCCGGACGTCGCGGACGGGCTGCAGCTCGCGGAACGGCTCGCGCTCGCGCTGCGCCGGCGGCGGTTTGCGCGCGGAGCGCTGCGGATCGAGACGGGTGAGATCTCGTTCGCATTCGACGGCCGGGGTGGGGTGGAGCGGGCCTGGCGCGAGGAGGAGCCGCACGCGCACGCGCTCGTGGAGGAGCTGATGATCATGGCCAACGAGGCCGTAGCCGGGCTGCTCGCGGGCCGCCGCCGCGAGGCGCTCTACCGCGTGCACGAGCGCCCGGACCCGCAGGCGGTCCTGCTCCTCCTGGCGAAGCTGACCGAGCTGGAGGTGCCGACGCCGCCGGCGCCCGAGGCGGACCGGCTGGGGCCCGCCGACGCCGCCGCGCTCGCCGCCGCGGCG
>JBOHAW010000192.1:0-5680 GCA_050697975.1 Gaiellaceae bacterium | reverse complement strand
TTCTCCAGGTGGAACGAGTAGCGGTCGATCATCTTGCCGCCGCGCAAGGGAAAGATCTGCACGACACCACGGTCGCCGTCGAGCGCGAGCCCAAGCACGTCGACCGTGCCCACGGCGCGCTTGTCCGCAGCCTGCCGCTCGGCGAGATGGCGCACGGAGAAGAGGCGGTTCCGGTAGCGCGCCGCCTCCTCGAAGCGCTCCTCCTCGGCCGCCTGCCGCATCTTCGACTCGAGCTGGCGGAGGGTCGGATCCGTGTCGCCGGAGAGGAACTCGATCACGCCGTCGATCACGGCCCGGTAGTCCTCGTTGGAGACGTACCCGACGCAGGGCGCCAGACACCGCTCGATGTGGTAATCGAGGCATGGGATCCCGGAATGCCGCCCCGGCTTCGGCCCTTCGCAGGGGCGGTACGGGAAGACGCGGTTGAGGACGTCGAGCGTCTCGCGCACCTTCTTCGCGTTCGCGTACGGCCCGAAGTAGACGACGCCGCGGCGGTGCCGCTCCCGCGTGAACATGACGCGCGGGTACTCGTCCTCGACGGTGACCGCGATGTACGGGAACGACTTGTCGTCGCGCAGCCGGACGTTGAACGGCGGCCGGTGGCGCTTGACGAGGTTCTGCTCCAGATGGAGCGCCTCCACCTCCGAGCTCGTCACGATCACCTCGATGTCGGCGACGCGGCTCGGCAGCTGGGCGATCGTCGTGCGCGTGTCCTTGCTGCGCTGGAAATAGCTCCGCACCCGCGGGCGCAGCGACTTCGCCTTGCCCACGTAGAGCACCTCGCCGCGCTCGCCGCGGAAGAGATAGACGCCCGGCTTGGCGGGCAGCGCCTTCAGCTGCGTCTCGACCCGATTCTTCACGTAATCCTCACGGATTCAGCCTAGCCACTGGCTATCCTCGCCCTGTGAAGGGTCTGACCCCGGCCGTTCTCGCCGGCGCCCTCGCGCTGGCGGGACCCGCGCACGCGGGCGGTCCGACGATGCTCGTCGGGGCCGCCGAGGACTTCGTCAAGCAGCCCGACATCGTCTCGAGCAAGGCGAAGCTCGACCTCGGCCGCCTGGCCGGATTCGACTCCGTCCGCGTGACCGTGAACTGGATGCCCGGCCAGACCGCTCCCCCCGCAGCCGAGGCGAAGCAGCTCGCGACCCTGGCCGCGGCCGCCCGCCTGAGCGGTGTGCGGGTGCTGGTGGCCGTGTTCCATCCGGGCAGCCGGACGACGCCGCTCACCGACGAGGCGCGCGCCGAGTTCTCGAGCTTCGCCGCCGCGATCGCCCGCGCGAACCCGAGCTTCCGGACGTTCATCATCGGCAACGAGCCGAACCTGAACCGCTTCTGGCTGCCGCAGTTCAACCCGGACGGCTCCAACGCCGCCGCCCCCGCGTACCTGCAGCTGCTGGCCCGCACGTACGACGAGCTGAAGGCCGTCTCGCCTGCGATCACGGTCGTGGGCGGCGTCGTGTCGCCACGGGGAATCGACCGGCCCGGAAGCGGCCGCGACACCCACTCGCCGACGAAGTTCATCCGCGACCTCGGGCTTGCGTATCGCGCGAGCGGGCGCACGGTGCCGGTGATGGACCAGTTCGCGATCCATCCGTATCCCGACTCGAACCAGCAGACCCCGGCGGACTGGGCGCACCCCAACTCGACCACGATCGGCCTCGCCGACTACGGCAAGCTCGTGGCGCTGCTCGCGGAGGCGTTCGACGGCACCGCTCAGCCGGGGTCGACGCTGCCGATCCTGTACGCCGAGTTCGGCGTGCAGTCCGCCGTGCCGGCGGAGAAGGCGTCCCACTACACCGGCGCGGAGCTCGCGACGACACCACCCGTGGACGAGGCTACCCAGGGCACGCGCTACCGGGAGGCGATCCAGCTCGCGTTCTGCCAGCCGAACGTGCGCGGCCTCTTCTTCTTCCACATCGCGGACGAGCCGGCGCTGCCCGCGTGGCAGTCCGGCGTCTTCTACGCCGACGGCTCGCCCAAGACGAGCCTGCCGGCGGTGGCCGCAGCGGCGGCCGCTTCGCGGCGCGGGATCGTCGCTCGGTGCGAGGGTCTCGCGCTGACGCCGACGGCCAGGCGCCTGCGCCCACCCACGGGCTCGATTCCGAGCAGGCAGCAGGTGCGCTTCCGGCTCGATTGCGACATCGACTGCGACTACACGGCCCGGCTGGAGCGGATGCCCGCGGGGACGGCCGTGCTCACGCGGCGCGGCCGGGCGATCGGCAGGACGCTGACGACCCTGGCCTTCCCGCGACGCGTCCTGCGACCCGGCACGTACCGGATCTCGGTCGAGCTCGTCGCGCCGGTGAATCCCGGCCCACCGGGAACCCGCACCAGCGTCAGCTTCCGCGTCCGCCGCTAGGGCCGGCGCACGACCTGGCCGCCGTCGTAGACGCGGCCGGAGGCGACCTCGTCGTACGTGACGAAGACGTTGCCCGGCTCGAGCCCCAGCTCGCGCACGAGCGTGTCGGCCACGCAGACGAGCATCCGCTCGACGAGCTCGGCGGGCCGGCCTTCGAAGGCGAGCACGGACACGAGCGGCGGATGCGTCGACGCCGGCTGCCGATCCGGTGTCTCGGCTCCCTCGGCGTAGCTCCCGGGCCGGATCGCCTCCCACGTCGCCCAGGTTCCGTGCGGGGGCTCCCCGAGGAGATCCGCCAGCGCTCGCGAAACGGTCCCGAGCACGGCCGCCGTTTGGGTTCCGGGAGGTTGGGGCAGCGCCCTGATGCGGATCACGGGCATCGCTCGCCGAGACCCTAACCCGCTCCTAACAAGTCCCGTACATTCGGTGCCGAGGATAGATCTTGCCGCTCCGTTTCGCCGACCCGCCGCACCGCCCCACTCCAATGTTCCCCCGGCTCTTGCCCCCCCTCGCCTTCGTGCTCGCCGCCCTCGCGCTCGCGGCGCCCGCCCACGCCGGTCCCGGCATGATGATCGGCGCGGCCGAAGACGCCGGGAAGACCGCCGATCCGGTCGTGGCGCAGGCGAAGATGGACCTCGCCCGGCTGGCCGGCTTCGACGCCATCCGGATGACGGCGATCTGGGCCCCGGGCGAGACGGAGCTGACGGGATACGAGCTGCTAGCGCTGAGGAACGCCGCCGGAGCGGCCGCCCTGAACGGGATCAGGGTCGTCGTCTCAGTCTACAACAAGGGCAGCAAGACCACCCCTCGTACCCCCGCGGCGAAGCTCGAGTTCGCGGACTTCACGGCCTCGATCGCGCGCGAGATCCCGACGATCACGCACTTCATCATCGGCAACGAGCCGAACCTGAATCTCTTCTGGATGCCCCAGTTCAATCGCAACGGCACGTCGTCCTCGCCGGGCGCGTACCTCGGGCTGCTCGCGGTCACCTACGACGCGCTCAAGGAGGTCTCGCCCGAGATCGAGGTGATCGGCGGCTCCGTGTCGCCGCGCGGACAGGACAAGCCCCGCTCGAAGCGCCAGACGCACTCGCCGACGCGCTTCATCACGGAGCTCGGCCGTGCCTACCGCCGGAGCGGCCGCCAGACGCCGGTGATGGACGCCTTCGCGTTCCACCCGTACGGCGACAACTCGAGCCAGCCGCCCGAGTTCCGGCACCACCCGCTCTCGGTCTCGATCGGGATCAGCGAGTACGACAAGCTCGTCGACCTGCTCGGCGAGGCGTTCGACGGCACCGCTCAGGCCGGCTCGGAACTGCCGATCCTGTACGACGAGTACGGCGTCGACACGCGCATCCCGTTTGTCAAGGCGGATTTCTACACCGGCCGCGAGCCGAAGACGACGAAGCCCGTGAACGAGCTGAAGCAGGGCGACTACTACCGCCGTGCGCTCGCGATCGCCCACTGCCAGCCGACGGTCGTCGGCCTCCTCTTCTTCCACGTCTCGGACGAGCCCGATCTCGACCGTTGGCAGTCGGGAATCTTCTACGCCGACGACACGCCGAAGGCGAGCTTCGAGACGGTCAAGGCGGCGGTGGAGGAGCTGCGCGAGCGCTCGCTCAGCAGCAGCACCGACGGCATCGACCACTGCCTCGAGGTGGAGGACCGGCTGGAGCAGGCGAAGCAGGAGGCGGAGGCGAGGGCGGCCCGGCCCCGGACCGCCTCGAAGTCGGCCAAGTCGCTGAGGGGCGGCCGCTAGCATCTCGCCCGTGGACGGGCAGTACGTCGCGTACACGTTCTACCGGGTAGCTCCCGCCTGGCGGCGACTGCCGATCGAGGAGCGCGCCGCCGGCAAGGACGCCTTTGCCGAGGTGGTGGAGGACTGGAACGGGCGCATGGAGACCCTGCGCGCCTACTCGACGACGGGCGTTCGCCCGGACTGCGACTTCTTCCTCTGGAAGATCACGGAGCGCTACTCCGATCTCGGCGACCTCGCCGCGGCGCTGAACGCGACGCCGCTGGCCGGCTGGCTCGAGACTCCCTACTCCTACCTCGCCACCACGAAGGCGTCCGAGTACACGCAGGCGCGGCGGCCCCGCAAGGTCGTCCCGCGCGGCGCCCCGTACCTCGTGGTCTACCCGTTCGTGAAGGTGCGGCCCTGGTACGCGCTGCCGCCGGAGGACCGCCAGCGCGCGATGGACGAGCACATGGAGATCGGGCGCCGCTTCCCGACGATCACGAACCACACCACCTACTCGTTCGGAATCGACGACCAGGAGTTCATGACGGTCTTCGAGTGCGAAGAGCCCTCCGACTTCATGCACCTGATGTTGACGCTGCGCGAGAGCGAGGCGAGCCGCTACACCGAGCGCGACACCCCGATCTTCGTCGGCCAGGCGATGGAGATCCGCGCCACGCTCGACACCCTGGACGGCGCCCGGGTCCGAGCCGAGGCCTAGGTCAGCCGTAGGAGTGCTCGTCGCGCCAGACTCGGAACATCGAGAAGGCGGACAGGCCGAGAATCAGGAAGAACGCGAGCGCGTTTCGCCCCGAGGCCCCGTCGAAGAAGAAGAGACCGAGCGCGCCGACGATCAGCAGCGCGCCGCCGTAGAAGGCAACTCGGGCCCTCGTCGACCACGTCCCGATGTCCGACCGCCGCTCCCGCCAGAGCAGGTAGATGAAGAAGGCGATCGCGAGAAAGAAGGCAATGCGGGCGAGCAGGAGCAGTGAGATGACCGTGCTCTCCAGCGAGAGCAGGACGATCACGGCCACGATCGCGAGGATCAACAGGAACCCGCGCAAGGTCGGGTTCATGTCTGCGAAGAATCGTCTCATCCCGACGTCAAGTAGGCCCGGGTCGCGAGTGCGCCTCCAAGCAGGGTAGCCCCGACGAACCACGCCAGCCGGCGGCGCGGCTCGGCCGGCGCGTAGAGCCAGGGCGCGAGCACGGCCCCGAGCGCGAGCGAGCCGTAGACGTAGTGCAGGTCTTCGGGCGCGCGGCGCTCGTCGGAGAGGAGGAGCAGGCCGAGACCGACCTGCGCGACGAGCAGCGTCTGCACGAGTGCAAGGACGTGCGTGAGCAGCAGCCCAGCCCGGCCGGGCCGGAAGTACGCATAGCCGCCCCAGACCGCGGCCAACGCGGTCGAGCCGAGCACGGCGAACGCGAGCACGCGGTGGGCGGCGAGCATCGACGTCGGACCCTAGCGAGAGCGGAAGGAGCGGAAGTGGTCGAAGAAGGCAAGCAGGCGCCCGATTTCGAGCTGACGGCGAGCTGGCACTAAAAGAGCCTCGACGGAGACGCGACCCCTCGCGGGCCGCATC
>JBOHAW010000191.1:0-8909 GCA_050697975.1 Gaiellaceae bacterium | reverse complement strand
GCGCAGCTCGCCGCGGCCCTCGAGCAGGTCGGTGCAGCGCCGGAAGATCTCCTCGGGCTCGCTCATCCGGCCCACGCCCCACTCGCCCTCGGCCAGCTCCCCCTCGGCGGGCCCGACGAGGACGGCGCCGCGGGCGCGGAGAAGGTCGGCGTTCGCCTGCGTGGCCGGATGCGCCCACATGCGCGGGTTCATCGCCGGTGCGACGACGAGGGGACCGCGGTGGGCGAGCGCGGCCTCGGTCAGCACGTTGTCGGCCAGCCCGTGGGCGAGCTTCGCCAGCGTGTTGGCCGTGCAGGGCGCGACGAGGAGCAGGTCGGCCCGGGTCAGGTGCGGATACGGATCCTCGGCGGCCGGCCGGCGCGCGAGCGCGGTGAACGTCTCGGCCCGCACGAAGCGCTCGGCGCCCGGCGTGAGCAGCGGAACGACCTCGTATCCACCCCTGACGAACAGGCGCACGAGCTCGCAGGCCTTGTAGGCCGCGATCCCACCGGAGACTCCGAGCAGCACGCGGGCCATCCCGAACATTGTGCCCGTTCGCGTCGCGGAGAGTGCGCCTGCGAACGCGCGGGCGAGTCAGCGCTTGTAGTCGTACTTGATCTTGCCCTGAGCGACTTCCTCGAGGGCCATCGTCAAGTAGTTCTTCGAGCGCGACTCGACGAGAGGCGGCGGCGCCTCGTCGAAGCCGATGCCCTCACCGAGCTGGTGGTGGTAGTTGTTGATCTGGCGAGCCCGCTTGGCAGAGACGATCACGAGCGCGTAGCGCGAGTCGACGTTGTCGAGCAGCTCATCGATGCGAGGATGGATCACGGTCGGGAGATGGTACCTGCGACCGCCAACTCCCGGTCGACGATGGCGGCGAGCTCCTCGGCGGCCCGCTCGAGATCGTCGTTCACGACCACGTACTGGAACTCGTCCGCCTGCTCCTTCTGGCCGTGCGCGATGCGCAAGCGCTCGCCGATCTCGCCCGAGCTCTCCGTCGCGCGAGCCCGCAGGCGGCGCTCGAGCTCGGCGAGCGGTGCGTCCACGAAGACGGTCACGCTGCCCGGCACGTCGTCCCGCACCGCCAGGGCTCCCTCGATCTCCAGGTCGAGGAGCGGAGCCCGGCCGCGGTTTCTGATCCGATCGATCTCCGAGCGGAGGGTGCCGTACCGGTGGCCCGAGACGTAGGTCACGTACTCGAGGAACTCGCCCTCGCGCACGCGCCGCTCGAACTCGTCCTCCGACACGAACCAGTAGTGGAACCCGTCCCGCTCGCTCGGACGGCGCGGTCGCGTCGTGGCCGACACCGCCAGCTCCAGGCGGTCCGGCATCCGCGCGAGCAGCGCCTGCTCCAGCGTCCCTTTCCCGGCCCCCGACGGGCCGGTGATCACGAAGACCGGCAGCGCCCTAACGGCTGAAGAGCCCAAGCAGCTCTGCGCGCTGTCGCTCGGACAGGCCCCCCACGGTCTTCGACTGGCTGATGCGGCACTGGTTCAGGAAGCGGGCGGCCTTCACCCGGCCGAATTTCGGCACCGCCATGAGGATGTCGAACACCTTCGCGGTCTCCACGTATTCGGGCGGATCGACGAGCACTGCCTCGATCCGGAGGCGGCCGTCCTTCAGGTCTTTCTTCAGCTGAGCGCGCCGGACGCGGATGTCGTTGGCCCTCTTGAGGGCTTCCATACGCTGGTCGAGCGACCTGACAGGGGCCTGCGCCTGGGTCTTCGGTGAAACCACGAGAGGCGGCAGTCTAACACCTCCGGCCTCACGGTCAAATTGCTGGTTTTCGGCCTCTGTCCAGGGCTTTTTAGGTTAGGACTCTCAAGCTCTCGTTGAGGCTCCGTCCCTCCGAATGGGCCAGGCCGACGGCCTCGCGCGGCTCCGAGAGTCCGACCGACGCGAGCTCGGAGGCGAGCTCGGCGCGAATACGTGCGGGCGCGACGGAGTCGGAGAAGAGCACCGTTCCGAGCGCGACGGCGCTCGCTCCGGCGGCCAGCAGCTCGAGGGCGTCACGACCGGTCCGCACCCCGCCCATGCCGACGATCGGCAGGCTGGTCGCACGTGCGCACGTGTAAACGGCTGCGAGTGCGATCGGCTTGAGCGCCGGTCCCGACAGGCCGCCCACGCCCCGGCCGAGGCGCGGCCGAAGCGTTCGCTCGTCGAGCGCGAGACCCCTGATCGTGTTCACGAGCGAGAGGCCGTCTGCACCCGCGGCCTCGACCGCCCGCGCCAGCTCGCCGATGCTCCACGAGGCCGGGGAGAGCTTCGCGTAGAGCGGCGTCGCCGTGCGTGCGCGGCAGGCGGCGACGATCTCCGCCGCGCTCTCGGGTGCCTCGTCGACGTTCGGGCAGGAGAGGTTCAGCTCGATCGCGTCGACGCCCTCGACCGCCTCGCAGGTGTCGGCGTACTCGCTCGCGGCAAAGCCGCCGACCGAGACCCAGAGCGGCACGCCGAGCTGCCGGAGCTGCGGCAGCGTCTCGGCGAGAAAGCGCTCGCGGCCGGGATTCGCCAAGCCGATCGAGTTCAGCATTCCGGCCTCGGTCTCGGCGATCCGCACGGGCGCGTTGCCCGCACGCGGCCGCGGCGTCACCGTCTTCGTCACGAACGCATCGAGGGACCGCGCCACCTCCGGCGCCGTGAGCGCGTCCAGGCAGCCGGAGGCGTTCAGGATCACGCGGACACCGCCGCGGCGGACACGACCGGGGTCAGACCCCGGCCATGGCTCGTGAGGACGGGGCCGTCGACGCAGAGGCGCTTCCACGCGCCGTCGATCTCGACCGCGCAGCCGTAGCAGGCGCCGTAGCCGCACGCCATCGGCGCCTCCCACGCGAGCTGGGCGCCGGGAGCGACCGTGCGGACGGCCTCGAGCATCGGCTCGGGCCCGCAGGCGAGGACGTCGCAGGTGCCGTCGGTAAGCAGCTCGGTCACGTAGGTCGGCTCGAGCACGACCTCGGCGTTCGGCACGAGCGCGGCCGCCTCGGCGTGCCACGACGAGCGGAAGCCGAGCAGCGCCGGCGGCGCCCCCAGCGCCTCCGAGAGGTAGGGCAACGGCGCCGTGCCGATTCCGCCGCCGACGAGCAACGGTCGCGCGACGTCGAGGCGGTAGCCGTTGCCGAGCGGGCCGAAGACGGTCAGCTCGTCCCCCGCCGCGAGATCGCACAACGCGCGCGTGCCCGGACCGATCGGATCGATCAGGAACGCGAGCTCGTTGGGCGGAGCCAGGCAGAGGCTCATCGGCCGGGGCAGCAGCCGCCCCGGCGCCTCGAGCATGAAGAACTGCCCGGGAATCCCAGGCTCGAGCCCCCCGCGCTGCACCCGCAGGAGCGTGTACGGGCCGACGGCCTCGCGGCCTGCGACGCTACGCCGTTCTCGTCTCGGCATCGATGCGCTCCTGGAGGGACAGGGCCGCCTCGGTGCGCGCGTTCGCGATCGCGTGGACGGCGGCGGCGGCGCCCGGCAGCGTCGTGATGCACGGGACTCGCGCCGCGAGGGCCGCCTCCCGGATCAGGTATCCGTCCGTGCGCGCGCCCCCGGAGCCCTCGGGCGTGTTCACGACGAGGTGGCAGCGGCCGCGCCGGATCAGGTCGACGACGTTCGCCTCCTCCGACTCCGTCACCTTCGCCACCGCCTCGACCTCGAGGCCGGCCGCGGCGAGCGTGCGACCGGTACCCCGTGTGGCGAGGAGCCGGAAGCCGAGGCCGGCGAGCGCTGCGGCGACCGGGACGAGCGCCGGCTTGTCCGCATCGCGCACGGACAGGAATGCAGTCCCGGAGTTCGGCAGCGGCCGGCCGGCGGCGCGCTCGGCCTTCGCGAACGCAGTCGGCAGATCGGCCGCGCTCGCCATCACCTCGCCGGTCGAGCGCATCTCGGGCCCGAGCACTGGATCGCTTCCCGGGAAGCGCGCGAACGGCAGCACGGCCGCCTTCACGCTCACCTGAGCGGGCGGCCGCTCGCGTGGCAATCCAAGCTCCCCGAGCCGCTCGCCGGCCGCAAGCCGACACGCCGCCGCGACGAGGTTGAGGCCGGTCGCCTTGCTCGCGAAGGGGACGGTGCGCGAGGCGCGCGGGTTGACCTCGAGCACGAACACGTCGCCGTCCACGACCGCGAGCTGGACGTTCAGCAGACCGACGACACCGAGCGCACGGCCGAGTGTGCGGACGGTGTCGTGGATCTCGAGCGCGGTCGCCGCCGTCAGCCCGGGCGCCGGCAGCACGCAGGCCGAGTCGCCCGAGTGCACGCCGGCCTCCTCGACGTGCTGCATCACGGCTGCGACGTACGTGTCCTCCCCGTCCGAGAGCGCGTCGACGTCGATCTCGATCGCGTTCTCGAGAAAGCGGTCGACGAGGGTGGGCCCGAGTGTGTTCGCGTGGAACGCGGCGAGCACCTCGTTCGCGCGGTAGCAGACGCGCATGGCCCGGCCGCCCAGCACGTAGGACGGGCGGACGAGCACCGGGTAGCCGATCCGGTGCGCGAGTCCCGCCGCCTCGGTGCCGCTGCGCGCGATGCCCCAGTCGGGGCAGCGGATCCCGTTTTCGGCGAGCAGGCGGCCAAAACGCTCGCGGTCCTCGGCGAGGTCGATCGACTCGTACGGCGTGCCCATGATCCGGTACCCCGCCGCCTCGAGGGCGCTGGCCAGCTTGAGCGGGGTCTGACCCCCGAACTGGATCACGAGGCCCTCGGGCCGCTCGTGCTCGCAGATCGACAGGACCTCTTCGACGCCGAGCGGCTCGAAGTAGAGCCGGTCGGACGTGTCGTAGTCCGTGGAGACCGTCTCCGGGTTGCAGTTCACCATCACGGCGTCGTAGCCGAGCGCGCGGAAGCTCCAGGCCGCGTGGACGCAGCAGTAGTCGAACTCGATCCCCTGGCCGATGCGGTTCGGGCCGGAGCCGAGGATGACTGCCGCCGGCCTGCTCGGCCGGCGGCTAGGCTCGCTACGCTCGCCCCAGGTCGAGTAAAAGTAGTTGGAGGAGGCTTCAACCTCGCCGGCGCACGAGTCGACGCGCCGGTAGCTGGGCAGGATTCCGGCTGCGAGTCGCTCCGACCGGATCGCCCCTTCGTCCTGACCTCGTACTCCTGCAATGTCGGCGTCCGACCAGCCCGCTCGCTTGGCCCGCAACAGGTCACCGGACTCGAGCGCCTCGCGCGCGTACTCGAGCTCCCGCCGAAACCACGGGTGCACTCCCTCGGGCATTTCATAGGGGCTCGGCCACGGAGTGGCCGAACCCCTGTCGAGCTCACGGGAGCGCATTGCCTTCAGGAACGCCTCCGTGAAGGTGCGTCCGATGCCCATCGCCTCCCCTACCGACTTCATCTGCGTGCCGAGCGTGCGGTCGGCGCCGGGGAACTTCTCGAAGGCGAAGCGCGGGAACTTGACGACGACGTAGTCGAGCGTCGGCTCGAAGCTCGCCGGCGTCGTCCGCGTCAGGTCGTTCGGGATCTCGTCGAGCGTGTAGCCGACGGCGAGCTTGGCCGCCACCTTCGCGATCGGATACCCCGTCGCCTTGGAGGCGAGCGCCGACGAGCGTGACACGCGCGGGTTCATCTCGATCACGCGCAGCTCCCCGGTCTCGCGCTCGCGCGCGAACTGGATGTTCGAGCCGCCGGTCTCGACGCCGACGGCGCGGATGATCGCCGCGGCCGCGTCGCGCAGCTCCTGATAGCCCTCGTCGGAGAGCGTCATCTGCGGCGCCACGGTGACCGAGTCGCCCGTGTGCACCCCCATCGGGTCGAGGTTCTCGATCGAGCAGACGATCACGACGTTGTCGGCGCGGTCGCGCATCACCTCGAGCTCGAACTCGTCCCAGCCGCGCACCGACTCCTCCACGAGCACCTGACCGATGGGGCTCTCGCGCAGCCCCACCTCGACCTGCCGTTCCAGATCGCGCATCGTCGCCGCGAAGCCGCCGCCGTGGCCGCCGAGCGTGAACGCCGGCCGCACCACCGCAGGCAGGCTCACGCGCGCGAGGCCGTCCGCGCTCGTGACGATCCAGGACTGCGGCACGGTCAGGCCCGCCGTCGTGACCGCCTCGCGGAAAAGCTCGCGATTCTCGGCGCGCTGGATCACGTCTGCGCCCGCGCCGATCAGCTCGACGCCGAGCTCGTCGAGGACGCCGGCGGCGGCCAGCTCGAGTGCGAGGTTGAGCGCCGTCTGGCCGCCCAGGGTCGGAAGGAGCGCATCGGGCCGCTCGCGCTTCAACACGTCGGTGACGCCGGCGGCGTCGAGCGGCTCGAGGTACGTCCGGTCGGCGAAGCCGGGGTCGGTCATGATCGTGGCCGGGTTCGAGTTGACGACGATCGTGCGGAAGCCGTCCTCGCGCAGCACCTTCAGCGCCTGGCACCCGGCGTAGTCGAACTCGCAGGCCTGACCGATCACGATCGGCCCCGAGCCGATCACGCAGATCGAGTCGAGATCGGTGCGCCTAGAGCTCATTTCGGAACGACCACGCGCTGACTGGGTGCGCTGGGCGAGAGCTCTTAGGCACCCCTCACCTCCTCGACCCAGCGCTCGAGCAGCGGCCAGCCGTCGTGGGGGCCGGGCCCTGCCTCGGGATGGAACTGGATCGCCCGCGCGCGAAGCTCCGGGAAGTCGAGCCCCTCGACCGTGCCGTCGTAGAGCGAGACGTGCGTGGCCTCGCGGTCCTCGGTCGGCGCGACGGCGAAGCCGTGGTTCTGGCACGTGACGAGCACCCGCCCGCCGGCGCGCTCGACGACGGGGTGGTTGGCGCCGCGATGGCCGAACGGAAGCTTGAAGGTCTCGTAGCCGGTCGCGAGCGCGAGCAGCTGATGTCCGAGGCAGATGCCGAGCACCGGCGTGCGGCCGACCAGCTCGCGCACGGTCGCGACCTCCTCGTGGAGCGGCTCGGGATCGCCTGGCCCGTTGGAGAGCACGACGCCCTCGAAGGAGGCGAGCTCGTCCGCGTCGACGTCGTGCGGATAGACGGTGACCGCGGCGCCGGCGCCGGCGAGGCGGCGCAGGATCGAGCGCTTGCAGCCGTAGTCGACCACCGCGAGTCGGGCTTCGCCCGAATCGCTGTAGGAGTACGGAGTCGGGGTCGACACCTCGGCGACCAGGGCCCTCCCCTCCATGGCCGGCTGTGCTCGCACAGCCGACAGCGCCTCCTCGACGGAGGCCTCGCCGGACACCGCGATCGCGCGCATCGCCCCGCCGTCGCGCAGCCGCAGCACGAGCGAGCGCGTGTCGATGCCGGAGAGCCCGACGATGCCGTGCTCGTGCAGCCAGTCGGTCCAGGCCGGCCCGCGCGCCTCGCGCATGAGCACGGCCTTCGCGTGCGGCCGGCTCGACTCGGAGCGGCTCGAGGCGACGCCGTAGTTCCCGATCATCGGCGCCGAGAAGCAGACGAGCTGCTCGGCGTAGCTCGGGTCGGTGACGACCTCCTGATAGCCGGTCATCGCCGTCGTGAACACGGCCTCCCCGCAGGCGAAGCCCTCGGCGGCGACGGACTCGCCCTGGAAGACCGTGCCGTCCTCGAGCGCCAGGAACCCGGTCACGCGGCGAATGCCACCTTGCCGGCGGCCACCGTCATGCGCACCTGGCCCGTGAGGCGGTGGCCGAGCAGCCACGAGTTGACCGAGCGCGAGCGGAAGCCCGCCTCACCGACGAGCCACGTCCGCTCCAGGTCGAGCAGGACGAGGTTCGCCGGCTCGCCGACGGCGATGCGCGGCTCGGGCAGGCCGTAGGCCCGAGCCGGGCCGGCGGACATGCGCTCGAGCAGCGTCTCCAGGGAGAGCAGGCCGGGCTCGACGAGGTTCGTGTGGAGCGCGGCAAACGCCGTCTCGAGGCCGGTCACGCCGAACGGCGCCGCCTCGAACGGCACCTCCTTCTCGTGGCGCGCGTGCGGGGCATGGTCGGAGGCTATCGAGGAGATCGCGCCGTCGCGGAGGGCGTCGACGAGCGCGGCGCGATCCTCGTCCGCGCGCAGAGGCGGGTTCATCTTCAGGTTCGAATCGAGCGAGCGGACCGCCTCGTCCGTGAGGCAGAGGTGATGCGGCGTCACCTCGCCGGTCGCCTCCACGCCCGCCGCGTGCGCCGCGCGCAGCGCCTCCACCGACTCGCGCGCGGACAGGTGGAGCAGGTGCAGGGGACGGCCCTCGTAGGCGGCCAGGGCGAGATCGCGCTCGACCATCAGGCTCTCCGCGACGGAGGGATATCCGGCGAAGCCGAGCTCGGCCGAGACGGCGCCCTCGTGCATCTGACCGTCGCGGGAGAGGCTGGGCTCCTCGCAATGCAGCGCCAGCGGCCGGCCGGTGATCGCGCCGTACTGGAGCGCGCGGCGCATCAGCCCGGCCTCGGCGACCGGCCGGCCGTCGTCGGAGAATCCGACGGCGCCGCAGTCGGCAAGCTCGCCCATCTCGCTCAGGCTGCCGCCCGCGGAGCCCTTGGAGATCGCCGCGAGGAAGCCCACCGGGATCGAGGCCTGCTCGCCGGCGCTCTCCGCGAGCGAGCGCAAAATCGACGCCGAGTCGACGACCGGGTCGGTGTTCGGCATGGCGAGGATGGCGCAGTAGCCGCCTGCGGCCGCCGCGCGCGTCCCGGAGCCGAGATCCTCCTCGTCCTCGCGTCCGGGCGTGCGAAGGTGGACGTGCGGGTCGACGAACGCGGGCGCCAGCACCTTGCCGTTGCCGCCCGAGGCGGGCTCGACGCCGGCGATCAGGCCGCGCTCGACCGTGACCGTGAGCGTCTCGTCGATTCCCTGGGTCGGGTCGACGACGCGGACACCCTCGAATGCCAGCGAGTCCTTCCTGCCGTTCTTGGCGAAGAGCATCAGGCCACCTCCTCGATCTCGGCGACCTTGACCTCGACTGGGCCCTGGGTGAGGAGGTCATACAGGACGGCCATGCGCACGACGAGGCCGCTGCGCACCTGGCGCTCGACGAGCGACTCGGCCGCGTCGGCGACGGCGGGGTCGATC
>JBOHAW010000190.1:0-4143 GCA_050697975.1 Gaiellaceae bacterium | reverse complement strand
GCGATCGCCTGGTCGACTTCCGCGCCAAAGTCGGGGGCGCCCACGACGAGGCGCTGCCGCTTCGCGGGCTCTACCGCCGGCTCCGGTACTAGCTCGGGTCGGTCCGATTCGCGCGCCGGAGCAGGCTCGAGATGGCCCGCGCGTCCTCGGGGAGGACGAGCCACTCGAACGCGGCGAGCAAGATCAGGTACGCCGCCGCGCCGGCGACGACGGCGAGGCCGAGGTGCCCGCGCAGCAGGGCCATGGCGAGGGCGGCCAGCGCAGAGGCGAGCACCGGGCCTGCCAGGCGCCTCCACTCGATCGCGCCCGCCGTCCGCGACGCGACGGCGACGAGCGCGACGACGACGAGCGCCGACGAGATCGAGGTCCCGAGAGCGGCCCCGTCGAGCGAGAGCCACGGGATCAGGACGAGGTTGCCGAGGATGTTCTCGATCGCGACCAGACCGTAGATCGTCGCCACCGCGCGCTGCCGCCCCTGCGACACGAGCAGGTTGCCCGTCACGTAGGAGATGGGATACAGGGCGATCGTCGGCGCGAGCAGGACGAGCGCTCCGGCCGCCCGGTCGTACTCCTCGCCGTAGAGGAACGACACGAGCGGCTCGGCGGTGACGGCCGCCCCGGCCGCGAGCGGCAGGGTGAGCGCGACGGCGAGTGAGATCGAGCGCGCGTACACGGCGCCAACGGTGGGAACAGTGTCCCGCGTCAGGCGCGAGAAGACCGGGTAGGCGGCCGAGCCGACACTCCAGCTCAGGAAGAGCGTGGCCTCGAGCAGGCGGTACGCGGCGCCGTAGTTCCCGACCACCTCGTCCGAGCGGAACAGGCCGAGCATGACCATGTCCACGCGGAAGAGGACGAGGGCGAACGCCACCGCGAGGCCGATGCCCGCGGCCGCGCGCATCAGGCCTACGAACCGGCGCGGGTCGACCTCGAACCCGGGCCGGGAGACCTTGCCGAACAGGATCGCCGCGGCGACGGCCAGGCCGAGCAGCGCCCCGCCGAGGTAGATCACGCACACGAGGCGCAGCCCTGCGCCCAGCACGAGCGCCCAGCAACCGACCGCGGCGGTCGCGAAGCGCTGGACGATCAGGGCGACGGCGGCGAGCTCGAGCCGCTCGAAGGCCTGGAAGACGGCGAAGAACGTGCTCATCAGGAGCTCCGCCACGACCGCGACTCCGAGGATCAGGACGACGTCGCGCGTTCGCGCGTCGAGGCCGATCGCCAGGGCGATGCCGGTCGTCGCGAGCAGCGCCGGCACCGCCAGGACGAGCTTGAGGACGAGCGTGTTGGCGAAGTAGGAGCCGAGCAGCTCCGGCCTGCGCGCCACCTCGCGCGTGAGGACGCTGTCCTGCCCGAAGTTCCCGAGCGTCGTCACGATCATCACGAAGGTCAAGCCGAAGGTGAAGACGCCGAAGCCCTCCTCGCCGAGCTCGCGCGCCATCACGAGGAAGAAGAGGACGGTCGCGATCTTCGCGAGGACGTCGGCGGCCGACCGGTACGCCGTGTTGACGAGGATCCGATCGCCGCCGGCGGTGGGCTCGTACCCCATGCCTACCGCCGCCGCAGCCGCTTGCGGGCCTGCCCGAGCAGGACTCGCACGTGCATCCGGCCCCGGTTGAGCTCGGCCCGCCGGAGCACCTCGCGCGGCAGCGGCCTGCGCTCGTGGCGGACGAGGTCACGCTCGCGCCACGCGTCGGCGATGCCGCCGAACCACGACGGCAGCAGGCCGCGGGAGGTGCACTGGATCAGGTCGTAGATCAGGTAGGCGGGGATCCGGCGCACCGCGACCGAGGGCGGGAAGCGGAGCCAGAAGTACCAGAGGTGGTTGCGGATGCGGCGGCGGATGCGCCAGGGCGGCTGCGTGCGGCCGGCCTCCTCCTTCAGGTGGTCGAAGGCCGCGTTGGGGAAGTATCGGACGTCCCAGCCGAGCGCGACGAGCCGGGTCGTCAGGTCGAGCTCCGAGTTCGTCTGGAAGTACGGCTCGAAGAATCCGCCCGCCTCCAGGAACGCCTCGCGGCGGTGCAGCGACGCCCCCTCCGGGAAGAAGAACGAGGGCAGGCCGTCCGGAGGCGCTCCGGGCCTGCCGGCGCGGAGATACCAGTCGAAGGTGCCCACCTCGTCCTGCCGGATCGTCCGGCCTTCGAGGTCGACGTCCCGGACGAAGCCGCCCGCGGCGGCCAGGCGGGGCTGCGACTCGAACGCCGCCGTGAGCGTCTCGACGGCGCCGGCGAGGGGGTACGAGTCGTCGTCCAGCATGAGCAGGAGGTCACCGCGGGCCTCGCGGGCGGCCAGGTTGCGCCCGGCGACGCCGATGTTGCTGCCGGGCTTCAGCACACGTACGCGGTCCCGGCCGGCGCCCGCCTCCTCCGCCTCGCCGCCGTTGTCCACGACCAGCACCTCGTCCACGGGCAAACCGGCGAGACGGTCGAGGACGAGCTCCAGCGAGCGGCTCCTCTTGTGGGCGAGGATCACGGCGGAGACGCTCGACATCCGGCGCCAGTCTACGGTCGCTGCCAAGATCTGATCATGCTCCCTGTGCTGGCTCGCCGTCCGCTCGTGCTCGCCTATCACGGCGTCGACACCGTGGACGACGACGCCGACCCGCGTCGCCTCGTCGTGTCGCCGCGCCACCTCGAGGAGCAGGTCCGGCTCCTGCTGAGGATGCGCTTCCGCGTCGTCACGGCGGGGGAGCTCGCGGACGGGCGCCGGGGCCGCGTGGCAGTGCTCACGTTCGACGACGGTTGGCTGAACTGGCTAACGGTCGCGCTCCCACTGCTCCAGCGCCTCGGCGTGCGCGCCACCTTCTTCGTCTGCCCGGGCTGGCTCGGCGGCCAGCACCCCGGCCTCGGCGGACCGGCCGGCAGGCTGCTCGGCGAGGACGGGGTGCGCGCGCTGCACGAGGCCGGGATGGAGATCGGTTCCCACTCGCTCTCGCATCCGGATCTGCGCCGCCTCGACGACGATGCCTTGCGGGCGGAGCTGGAGGACTCGAAGAGCGCCATCGAGCGCCTGACCGGCAGCGACTGCCGGACGTTCGCGTACCCGTACGGCTTCTGGGACGACCGGGTCGCGTCCGCCGCGGGGGAGGCAGGCTACGCGCTCGCCTTCGGCTGGCTCCCGGGGCGCTGGCGCCCGCTCGCCGCACCGCGCCTTCCGGGCCCACCCCGGCACGGGGCGCTCCGGCTGGGCCTGAAGCTGCTCGGCCTGCGGAGGCCGGGGCGGTGAGGGCGAGCGCCCCGCTGCGGGTCGAGGTCGTGGCCGTGCCGCTGCTCGGCGGGGCCGAGCTGAGCCTGATCGACCTGCTCGACGGCGCGCGCGACCGGCTGGAGCTCAGCTTCGTGGCGCTGGGCGACGGGCCGCTCGTGCCCGAGCTCGAGGCGCGTGGATGGCCGGTCTTCACGCAGGCGCTGGAACCGAGGCCCGGCTCGGTCGCGCGCGCGGTGGCCGCGCTGACGAGGCGCTGGCGCGGCCTTCCCGTCGAGGCCGTGCTGGCGAACGGCGTGAAGGCGGCGACGGCGGCGCTCCCGGCCGCGCGCCTCGCGGGGGTACGCGCCGCCTGGTTCAAGCGGGACTTCTCCTATGACGACCTGCTCGCGGCCTTCCTCGGTCGCCTCGCCGACGCGGTGGTCGCCAACAGCGAGCAAGTCGGCGCTGCGACGCGTCGGGACGACGTCGTAATCGTGCCTCCACCGCGGCCGCCCGATCCGCTTCTGCCCGACGAGGCCCGCGCCCGCCTCGGCCTCTTCGCCGACGGGCCGGTGGTGGCGGCGGTGGGCCGGCTCGTCTCCTACAAGGGGGTCGACGACGTGATCGAGGCGCTTGCACGCCCGGAGGCACGCTCCTGGCGGCTTGCCGTGATCGGCTCGGACGACCACGCGGAGCCCGGGGAGCGCGAGCGGCTCGCGTCGCTTGCGGCCCGCCTCGGCGTCGGCGAGCGGGTCCATCTGCTCGGCCCGGCCCCCGACGCCGGCCGGCTGCTGTCAGGCGTGGAGGCCGTCGCCGTCACCACGAAGACCGACGCGAAGGGGTTCGGCCGCGAGGGGTTCAGCCGGGTCGCGCTCGAGGCGATGCACGCGGGCACGCCGGTGATCGCGACGACCGGCGGCGCGGTCACCGCTCGGCTCGGCGGCGCGGGCATCGCCGTGC
>JBOHAW010000189.1:0-6427 GCA_050697975.1 Gaiellaceae bacterium | reverse complement strand
GACGACGCCCGACGTCCCGAGCACGACGGAGACGGCGCCGGGCCGGTCGACGCCGACGCCGAGTGCCCCGGCCGCCTGGTCACCCGCGCCGGCGGCCACCGGGACCCCGTCTCGCGTCGTACCCGACACCTCGGGCGACTCGAGCGCCGGCGGCAGCCACCCAGGCTCCACGTCGAGCGCCGCGAGCACCTCCTCGCTCCAGCGCCGGCGGGCGACGTCGAAGAGAAGCGTGCCGGACGCGTCGGCGACGTCGATCGCACGCTCGCCGGTCAGGCGCAGGCGCACGTAGTCCTTCGGCAGGAGGACGTGCGCGATCCGCGCGTAGACCTCCGGCTCGTTCCGGCGCAGCCAGAGCAGCTTCGGCGCCGTGAAGCCGGTGAGGGCGCGGTTGCCGGTCAGCTCGATCAGGCGCTCCAGGCCGATTCGCTCCTCGATCTCGGCGCACTCGGCGGCCGTCCTGCCGTCGTTCCAGAGAATCGCGGGACGCAACACCTGGTCGGCCGAGTCGAGCGCGACGAGCCCGTGCATCTGGCCGGAGAGCCCGATGCCCGCGATCTCGCCGGTGCCGAGCGCCGCGAGCGCCGCCTCGCTCGCGCGCCACCAGTCCTCGGGATCCTGCTCCGTCCAGCCCGGCTGCGGCGTCGAGAGCGCGTAGCCGCGCTCCGCGCGAGCGAGCACCTCCCCGGCGGGCGAGATCGCGATCGCCTTCACGCCGGTCGTGCCGACGTCGAGACCGACGAGAGTAGGGTCAGGATTCATGGAGGTGCAGAAGCTACGGGACGGCCTCTGGCGCTGGACGGCGCCCCATCCCGACCTGCAACCAGACGACGAGCTCGGCCAGGACGTCGGTTGCGTCTACTACGAGGCGCCCGAGACGGTCGTCCTGATCGACCCCCTCGTGCCGGCCGAGGCAGCCGACCACTTCTGGGCGGCGCTCGACCGCGACGTCGAGCGCGCCGGGCGGCCCGTGACCGTGCTCCTCACGGTCGAGTGGCACGGCCGCAGCGCGGATGCGGTGCGTGCCCGGTACGGCGCCGGGAGCGACGTCCCGCGCGGCGTCGAGGCCGTCCGCGTCGCGCACTTCGACGAGGTGATCTACTGGCTCCCCGAGCACGCCGCGGTGGTCGCGGGCGACGTCCTGCTGGGCGCCGGGAGCGGCGAGGTGCGGCTCTGCCCCGACTCGTGGCTCGCCGAGGGAGGCGACCCGGAGGAGTTCCGCGCTTCTCTCCGCCCGCTGCTCGACCTGCCCGTCGAGCTCGTGCTCGTCTCGCACGGCGAGCCGGTGCTCGAGCAAGGTCACGAGGCGCTGGCCCGCGCGCTCCAGACCTGATCGAGGCCGCCGATCGCCTCCGCGCCGGCAGGGACGGAAGCCGCGGCCATGTTCTGCTCAAGGTGCTCGATCGACGAGGTGCCGGGGATCGGGCAGATCACCGGGGAGCGGTGCAGCAGCCAGGCGAGCGCGGCCACCGGGTCGATCCCGTCGGCGAGCGGCGACCAGGGCAGGAAGGCGATGCCGTCCCGCTCGCAGGCCTCCAGCACGTCCTCCGAGCGCCGATCGGCCACGTTGTACTCGTTCTGGACCGACACGATCGTCGCAACGCGGCAGGCGCGCTCGAGCAGCTCGGCGCTGAAGTTGGAAACGCCGACGTGACGGATCTTGCCCTCGCGCTGCAGCTCGACGAGCGCGCCGATCGACTCCTCCACCGGGACCTCCGGGTCGGGCCGGTGCAGCTGGTAGAGGTCGATCCGGTCGAGCCGCAGGCGATGCAGGCTGCGGTCGCAGGCTTCGCGCAGATACTCGGGTCGGCTGTCGAGCTCGCGACCGTCGTCCCGGTTGTAGCCGATGCCGCCCTTCGTCGCGATCACGAGGCCATCGGGATACGGATGGAGCGCCTCGGCGATCAGCAGCTCGCTCGTCTCGGGCCCGTAGATGTCGGCCGTGTCGATCAGGTCGACGCCGAGCTCGACCGCCCGGCGCAGGACCTCCACGCCGCGCCCGGGCTCGCGCCGGATCCGCATCGCGCCGAACGCGAGGCGCCGCACCGTCAGGTCGCCGCCGATTGCGAACGTGTCCGCCACGCGCCGATCCTATCCGCGTAGAGTCGGGCTCATGGACGGGGAGGAGCTCCGGCCCGGGCTCTGGCGGTGGACGGCGCCTCATCCCGAGTGGACGCCCGAGGAGGGTGGCCCGACGGGGTGGGACGAGGAGGTCGGCTGCGTCCTCTGCATCGCTCAGGACGCGATCGTCCTGATCGACCCGCTCGTGCCGTCCGGGGAGCCGGACCGGTTCTGGGCGGCTCTCGACCGCGACGTCGAGCAGTGGGCCCGGCCGGTGCACGTCCTGCTCACCGTCTCCTGGCACGAGCGGAGCGCGCAGGCGATGGTCGACCGGTACGGAGGGCGCCTGTGGGCGCACGAGCGGGTGCTGCAGGCCGAGGGCAGCTTCGGCGCGCGCGTGACGGATCCGTTCCGCGACGGCGCGGCGCTGCCGGGCGGGGTCGAGGCCTTCGACGCCAGCCGGTCCGACGAGGTCGTCTACTGGCTGCCGGAGCACGGGGCGCTCGTACCCGGCGACGTCCTGCTCGGAGGCGGAGGCGGCGACCTGCGCCTGTGCCCGGAAAGCTGGCTGCCGGCGGGTGTCGGGTATCCGCAGCTACAAGCGGCGCTCCGTCCACTGCTCGACCGGCCGATCGAGCTCGTCCTCGTCTCACACGGCGAGCCGGTGCTCGAGGGCGGCCGCGACGCGCTCGCCCGCGCGCTCGATCAGGCTCCGAGCGCCGCGTAGACGAGCTCGTACGCGCGCACCGCGTCCTTCCGCGCCTGCGCCTCGCGCAGGGCCGCATCGTCGATCCTCGCCGCCACCGAGTCGATGAAGCGCCACTGGAGGACGCTGCGCTCGACGGCGGCGACGGCGTCCTCCGTGTATGGGTAGAGGTCGAAGCCGAGCCGCCCGCCGTTCTCGCCGTAGCCGCAGCGCCGGAGCTCGACCGCCAGCTCGAGCGTCTCCATGAAGGCGGTCGCCCCAAGCATGTTGTCGTCGTCGAAGTCGCCCCAGCCGGAGTTCGCGTGCTGGTGTCCGAGCAGGCCCTCGGCGGCCAGCAGGGCGGCGTACTCGGCCAGGTTCTCGCGGTTCATCAGCAGGTGCTGCCAGTCCATGTTCACCTGGACGTTGTCGATCCCCTGCGCGCGGAGCTTGTGGATCACGTGCAGGGTCATCCCGACGTTCCGCATCAGGATCTTCATCGCGGGCTCGGAGTTCTTGTGCTCGAGGAAGAGCTTGATCCCGTGCGCCGCGCAGCGCTCCGCAGCCTGCCCGATCCCATCCACGAGCCAGGCCCAGCTCTCCTTGTACGGCGTCTGGAACGGGTAGTTGTAGCCCTCGATCCCCGGCCAGATGATGAAATGCGCGCCGAGCTCGCCGGAGAAGTCGACCGCCTCGAGCGTCCGCGTGACCGCCTCGACGCGCGTCGCCTCGTCCGGCGAGACGAGGCCGCCCCTGCCGAAGCGCGGATCGAGGTGTAGGCCGCTCGCCATGCAGTAGACGTCGTGCCCGTCCAGCGCGCCGCGCACCTCGTCGAGGTTGTCGGCGGAGAGTTCCTGCGGGTAGTGGAACTCGTAGCCGTCGATCAGGTCGCCAAGCCCCTCGACGGCGCGGCGCACGCGCTGCACGGTCGTCTCGCCCGCGAGCTCGGGTTTGTAGCCGCCGGGCAGGAAGCGGGTGACCATCGATCCCAGTGCCCAGATGCCGAGGCTCGTCTTCATCAGGCGGACTCGATCAGATTCCGGCAGCGGGCGCCAGTGGGACGGCGATATCGTCTCGTCTGTGAAGGAGATCCTGCGGGAGGTCGAGCGCTGGCGCGAAGCCGGCGAGCAGGTGGCCGTGGCCACCGTCGTCGCCACCCGCCGCTCCGCCCCGCGCCCGGTCGGCGCCAGCCTCGCGATCTCGCAGAGCGGCGCGCTCTGCGGCTCGGTCTCGGGCGGGTGCGTCGAGAGCGACGTCTTCATGGAGGCGAAAGAGGTGCTCGAGACGGGCACGCCCAAGCTGCTCTCCTACGGCATCTCCGACGACGAGGCGTGGAGCGTCGGCCTGCCCTGCGGCGGCGAGATCGACGTCTTCGTCGAGCGCGTCGAGTGAGCCTGATCGCCCGACTGATCGAGGTCGAGGAGCGCGGCGAGCGCGCCGTGCTGCTGACCGTGGTCGAAGGCGACCCGAGGGGGGCGAAGCTGCTCGTGGTCGAGGGGGACGGGCGCTACGGGGACGGGCCGCCGGAGCTCGCCGAGGCGGCGGACGAGCTCATCCGCGGCGGGCGCAACCGGCTGGTCGAGCTCGGCGGGCGCAAGGTCTTCGGCGAGATCTACGGGCCGCCGCCGCGACTCCTCGTCTACGGCGCGGTCGACACGGCCGAGGCGCTCTGCCGCGCCGCGAAGCTCCTCGGCTGGACGGCGATCGTCGCCGACGCGCGCGGGAAGTTCGCGACGAGGGAGCGCGTCCCGAGCGCCGACGAGCTGATCGTCGCGTGGCCGGAAGAGACCCTAGCGCAGGTGCGGCCCGACCACCAGACGGCGATCGTCGTGCTCACCCACGACGACAAGTTCGACGTGCCTGCGCTGGGGGGCGCGCTCGGGACGGAGGCGTTCTACATCGGCGCGCTCGGCTCGCGCCGGAACCAGGAGCGCAGGCGCGAGCGGCTGCTCGAGGCCGGCGTCGGCGAGGCCGCGCTCGACCGGATCCACGGGCCCTGCGGGCTCGACCTCGGTGCGGACAGCCAGGAGGAGACGGCGCTCTCGATCCTCGCCGAGATTCTCGCCGTCCGCGCCGGCCGGGCGGGCGGTCCGCTCCAGGCGGCGAAGCACCGGATCCACGCCGAGCTCGAGTAGCGCGCGGCCGTGGGCCTCGAAGCGCTGCTCGACGAGAACTCGGAGGTCGAGCGACTGGCGGGCGGCTTCGGCTTCACCGAGGGCCCGGTCTGGAATCCGGACGGCTACCTGCTCTTCAGCGACCTCGGTGGAGACGTGCGCTACCGCTGGGATCCGCAGGACGGCGTCACCGAGGCGATGCGCCCGAGCAACAAGTGCAACGGCATGACCTACGACGCCGACGGCAACCTGCTGGTGTGCGAGCACGTCACGAGCTCGCTCGTGCGCGAACGCCCCGACGGCACGCGCGAGACGCTCGCCTCGCACTACGACGGCGCGGAGCTGAACAGCCCCAACGACGTCGTCGTCCGCTCCGATGGCTCGATCTACTTCACCGACCCGTGGTACGGGCGCCAGGCCCGCCACGGCCTGGAGCGCCCGTGCCGGCTCGGCTTCCAGGGCGTCTACCGGATCCCGGCGGACGGCGGCGCGCTCGAGCTCCTCGCCGACGACTACGAGCAGCCGAACGGGCTGTGCTTCTCGCCCGACGAGTCGCTGCTCTACGTCGACGACACGGCGCGCGCGCACATCCGGATCTACGACGTGCGCGAGGACGGGCGCGTCGCGAACGACCGCACGTTCTTCGCCGGCGTCGGCACCGCCGCCGCCGGGGAGGGCGCCGTCGACGGGATGAAGTGCGACGAGCACGGCAACGTCTGGGTGACGGGCCCGGGCGGGATCTGGGTGATCGGCTCCGGCGCTGAACACCTGGGTGTGCTCGAGGTGCCCGAGATCACGGCCAACCTGACCTGGGGCGGCCCCGACCGGCGGACGCTCTTCGTCGCGGCCTCCACGTCGATCTACGCCGTCCGCACCGGCGTCGGCCCCGCGCACGTCCGGTGAAGGTTCAGCTCTTCGCCACGTGCCTCGGCGACCTGCTCTTCCCGGACGCGGTCGCCGACGCCGAGCTGCTCCTGCGCGAGGGCGGCTTCGACGTCTCGTTCCCGCCCGGTCAGGTGTGCTGCGGGCAGCCGGCCTTCAACGCCGGCCATCGCGCCGCTGCCAGGCGGGTCGCCCGCGGCCTCGCCCGCAGCTTCTCGCGCGAGGCGCCGATCGTCTGTCCCTCGGGCTCGTGCGCCGCGATGGTCGCCCATCACGTCCCCGAGCTCGCCGGCTGCGAGCCGTTCGAGGTCTGGGAGCTGTCGGCGTTCCTGCACGCACACGGGGTCGAGCCGCCCGTGCGCAACGAGGGACGGACGCTCGCCTACCACGACTCGTGCCACATGCTGCGCGAGCTCGGCATCGTCGATCCGCCCCGCCGGCTGCTCGAGGCGTCGGGCGCGACGCTCGTACCGCTCGAGCGCGCCGACGTCTGCTGCGGCTTCGGAGGAACGTTCTCGGTCCGCCAGCCGGAGATCTCCGTGGCGATGGCCGACGACAAGCTGCGAAGCGCCGGCGCGGCGGAGGCGCTCGTCACGGCCGACCCGGGCTGCCTCCTGCACCTACGCGGCCGTGCCGAGCGGCACGGCGGCCCGGGCGTCGTGCACCTCGCGACCGCGCTCGCACACGG
>JBOHAW010000188.1:0-3139 GCA_050697975.1 Gaiellaceae bacterium | reverse complement strand
GTGTAGCGCCCCGAGCGCGGGGCGCGCAGGACGAGCAATCCCGGGCGGCCGACGCCGGTCCGCCCTGCGAAGCGCCAACGGAACGAGCGCGCGTCCGTGGCGACGCGCACGCCGAAGCGCGTCCGGGCCCGGGCGCGGATCACGGGCCGCGCCAGGGCGATGTAGCGGATCTTGACGACGAGGTCGTCCGTCCTCCGACCGACGTTGCCGGCCGTGTCCTCCGCCGCCACGGTGACGCGATAGGCGCCCGCGGGCAGAGAGCGCCCCTGCACGCGGCCGAACCACTCCATCCGGCCTTCGACCGGCTGGGCTCGCGTGCGCACGCGCCGCTCGGCGTCGACGAAGAGCAATCCGTGCGCAGGCTCGCTGACCGCGTAGCGCACCTCGATCCTGTCGTTGCGCCCGTCGCCGTCCGGCGAGAAGACGTCCGGCTCGACGTCGGCCCTGGTGACGCGGGGCGGCTCCGTATCCAGACGGATCGGATTCGGGAGCACGAAGCTCCGGGCGCCGCTTGCGAGCGTCAGCCGCGGCCGGTAGCTGCCGTCGGCGACGATCCGGCCCGCGTCGTCGCGCCCGTCCCACGCGAGCTCGACATCGCCGCGGCCGAAACGCCGCCGCCGGACGAGCGAGCGCACGCGCTCGCCGGCCTCGGAGACGAGCTCGAGCGTGACGGTTTCGGCCCGACGCAGACCGATGCGGATCGTGGCCGAGCGCTGGGGGCAGCCGCAGGTGGGCGAGAAGACACGGTCGATCTCGATCGCGCCGACAGGGCTTGGCTCGAGCTTCTGGCGCTCCGTGGTCACGAAGGCGGCGGCCGTGGCGGCGAGCAGGACGAGAGAGAAGACGGTCGCGGCGCGGCGCACGGGCGCGACGCTACTGCGATCTCGGCCGGCGTGCCTGAGCCAGCGTGCGCGGCTTGCGCGGCTCGAACGCGTGCTGCCGGGTATGCCCGGTCAGGTACACGCGCTCGCCGTCCGCCACGATCGGCGAGTACCGCCCATCGGGGTACTTCCAGCCGAGCTTGCCCGTCCGCGCGTCGACGGCGAAGGTCCCGCGGCGGCCCTGCTTGGTGGAGCGCGAGTTCCGCCGGCCGCACGTACCGCAGCTCGAGAAGTAGACGAGGCCGCCCATGACGGTCGGCGCGCCGTGGATCGCGCTCGGCGACTGGAACGTCCACCGCACGTCGCCGGTCGCGGCGTCGAGCGCGTAGAGCTTGCCGTCGTACGACCCGACGTACACCGTGCGCCGCCAGACGGCCGGCGCCGAGTAGACGTAGGGCCCTGCGCGCTGGGCCCACAGGAGGCGTCCGCTCCTGGCGCCGAAGGCATAGACGAGGCCGTCCGAGTTGGCCGCGTAGACGCGTCCGTACGCAACCGTCGGCGTGGCGTAGAAGAACTCGCGTCCGAAGCGCAGCGACGAGAACGAGCGCGCGCGCCACCGCAGCCTGCCGGTGCGGGCGTCGAGCGCATAGAGAGTGCCTCCGTTCGACCCGATGAAGATCATGCCCGACGAATACGCGGCGGAGCTGTTCACCTCGTCGTCGGCCCTGTACCGCCATCGCACCTTGTGAGTGCGGGCGTCCAGGGCGTAGATGTTGTGATCCCACGAGCCGAAGTAGAGGACGTTCTTGACGAGCAGCAGCGACGACTCGCTCGTGACCGGGAAGCGCCAGAGCTGGCGGCCGCCCCGGATGCTCATCGCGACGATGAAGCCGCGCCTCCCGCGGTCCCCGTAGTTGCACGGCTTCGGCAGATACGGTTGGTACAGGACGCCGTCGGCGACGGTCGGAGAAGCTGCCGTGCAGTTGAGAAAGCGCTTCTTCCAGATCACGCGTCCCGTCTTGGCGTCGATGGCGAAGAAGCGCCCGAGCAGCTGCGCGACGTACACGCGCCCGTAGGCGACGGTCGGGGGGAACTCGATGTAGCTGCCGGTGCGAACCGTCCAGACCTTGCGGAACGGGGGCCGGTGCTTGAAGTCCGCCGCGAAGTGCGTGCGCTGGAGATCGAAGCCGTAGGTCTTCCACGGCTCGCTGAGCACGACCTTCTTCGGGCGCAGACGGCGCGCTTCCGGAGCATCGCGCGAGTTGAACTCGACCGTCGCGGACCCGCGCACCACGTGCGGGCGATCGTGCCGCGCCACCCAGATCCCGGCGCCGACTGCGCCGGCGAGAGCGAGCAGGAGCAGCAGGGCGAGGAGGCGCTTCATGCTCCGGGCGAGGGTAGCGGCAGGTGAAGCTCGCACCGCCGATCAACCGTTGCTGGTAATACTTCCGAAAATGAAGTCTTATCGCGACCGGGCCGCCGATCCGTACCGCGACCTCGCGGTAATCGACTCCCGGGCGCCGCGATTCAACCAGGCGGTGATCGGGACGCTCTCGCTCGTCGCCGTGCTTGCCGGCTGGTGGCCGCTGCTCGGCGTCCTTGCGCTGCAACTCCTCGTCGGGCTCACCCTCGGCCGGCGCTTCTGCCTGCCGTGCCTCGCCTACTTCCAGCTCGTGCAGCCGCGCTTCGGCGAGGGTCCGCTCGAGGACGCACGGCCGCCTCGCTTCGCCAACATGGTCGGCGTGGCGGTTCTCGGAGCGGCGACTGTCGCGTATGCCTCGGGCCTCGGGACGCTCGGGGCCATGCTGGGCCTGCTCGTCGCCGCGCTGGCGCTGCTGGCGGCCGCCACGGGCTTCTGCGCGGGCTGCGAGGCGTACAAGCTCGGATGCCTGCTCCGCGGCGAGCGATTCGTCTCGTGCCCGCTGCCACCGCAGCCGGCACGTCGCGCCGCGGGCTAGTGCCCCTTCAGGCAATACACGCCTGAAGGGGCACTAGAGTCCCGCTCGATGCAGCTGGAGGTCATCGAGGGCGACATCACCGAGCTCGAGGTCGACGCGATCGTCAACCCGGCGAACACCCGCCTGCTGCTCGGCGCCGGCGTCGCCGGCGCGATTCGCGCCAAGGGCGGCCCCTCGATCCAGGCCGAGTGCGACCAGCACGGGCCGATCGGGCTGGGAGAGGTCGCCGTGACCGGCGCCGGCGAGCTGCGCGCCAGGTGCAACCTGCACGCAGCGGGCATGGAGCTCGGCGGCGGGGTGAGCGAGGAGACGCTCCGCGCGGTGACGCAGCGCTGCCTGGAGGAGGCGGAGCGGCGCGGG
>JBOHAW010000187.1:0-2937 GCA_050697975.1 Gaiellaceae bacterium | reverse complement strand
TGACCGCCCGGTCGCCGCGCGCGTCCTGACGGCGCTCGTCGAGGAGCTCGGCGGCCCGCCCGCGACGGATCCGCCCGACCTCGCCCGCATCCGCGCCTTCCTCACGCAGCCCGCGACCGACGTACCGATCGGAGACCCGCACACCTCGACGCGCCAGTGGAAGACCGGATTCGCCCAGCAGGAGCGCATGCGCGGCCTCGCCGGCGAGCTCGCCGAGTTGCTCTGAGGCGGGGACCCGGGGGCCGCTCCGCTAGGCTCCGACCCGGAATGGCGCAGACCGAGGCGTTCCCGACGACGGCGATTGCCGAGGCGCCCGAGCCGGCGCCCGGCCTCTCGGTCGTGGTCACCCTCCTGAACGAGGAGAAGAGCCTGGAGGAGCTGTACGCGCGCACGATCGCCGCGCTCGAATCGCTGGAGGAGGCGTTCGAGCTGATCTTCGTGGACGACGGGTCGCGGGACGGGACGTTCCAGGTGCTCGAGCGGCTTCACGCCGCCGACGGGCGCGTTCGCGTCGTCCGCTTCAAGCGGAACTTCGGCCAGCACCCGGCCATGCACGCAGGGCTTGCCCGCGCGCGAGGCGACGTCGTCGTGACGATGGACGGCGACCTCCAGAACGCGCCCGAGGACATTCCGCGGCTCGTCGACGCCGTCCGCTCGGGCAGCGACGTCGCCAGCGGGCGCCGCGCCGCGCGCCACGACTCCTGGGGCCGCACGCTGCCGTCCCGCCTCATCAACGGCATGCTGCGCCGCTTCACCGGCGTCGCCATCTCGGATTTCGGCTGCGCCTTCAACGCCTACCGGCGAAGCGCAGTCGAGCCGATGCTCGGCTCGATCGGCCGGCAGAAGTTCACGAAGGCGCTGATCCTCTCCGGCGGCGCCACCGTCGCCGAGGTCGACGTTCTCCACGCGCCTCGGGCTGGGAAGTCGCGCTACACGCCGCTCCGCCTGACGCGGCTCGCGCTGCACGTGCTCGCCGGCTTCTGGCCCCAACCGATCCAGTGGATCGGGGTGGCGCTCGGCACGCTGTGTACGCTGCTCGCGACCGGGCTCGGCGCCTACGGCGTCTGGTACTGGATCGACCGCTCCGACTTTCCGGGGCCGCTCCTCGGCGGCGTCGCCGTTCTGTTCGTGCTCGGGATCCAGGGATTCATCCTCGCGCTCGTGGGCGAGTACCTGGGGCGGATCCAGCGAGGAGTCGAGGGCCGGCCGCTCTACACGATCGACCGGGAGCTGTGATGGCGCAGAAGCGCGTGCTCGTGACCGGCGGCGCCGGGTTCATCTCGTCCAACTTCATCCACCATCTGCTGGGGGCGACCCCGTACGAGGTCGTCTCGCTCGACGCGCTGACCTACGCGGGCAACCTCGAGAACCTCGCCGACGTGATGTCGCACGAGCGGCTCTCGTTCGTGCACGGCGACATCCGCGACCAGGCACTCGTGCGCGAGGTCGTCTCGCAGGTGGACTTGATCGTCAACGCCGCCGCCGAGTCGCACGTGGAGAAGTCGATCGCGGAGGGGGCGTCCGAGTTCGTGACGACGAACGTCGAGGGCACGCAGATCCTGCTCGACGCGATCCGCGAGACGCCCGTCGAGCGGTTCATCCTGATCTCCTCCAGTGAGGTGTACGGCACGGCGGAATACGCGCCGATGGACGAGCGGCATCCGCTCCAGCCGCGCAGCCCGTACGCGGCCACGAAGGCGGGCGGCGACCGGCTCGCGTACTCGTACTTCACCACCTACGGGCTGCCGATCGTGATCGTGCGCCCGTTCAACAACTACGGGCCGCGCCAGCATCCCGAGAAGGTGATCCCGCGCTTCATCACGCAGGCGCTCGCCGACGAGCCGCTCACGATCCACGGCGACGGGCACGCGAGCCGCGACTGGCTCTACGTGGACGACGACGCGGAGGCGATCGAGGCGATCATCGAGACCGACATCGACCTCCTCGCCGGCGAGGTCGTGAACGTGGCGACGGGCGTCGACATCCCGGTCGCCGAGATCGCGGAGCTCGTGCTCGCGCAGCTCGGGAAGCCGGACACGCTCACGCTGCACGTGCCCGAGCGGCCCGGGCAGGTCGACCGCCACATCGGCTCGACCGCCAAGCTCGAGCGGCTCACCGGCTTTCGGGCGCGAACCTCGTTCGCCGCCGGGCTCGAGCGCACCGTCGCCTGGTACCGCGAGAATGAGTCCTGGTGGCGGGCGATCCGCGGGAGCACGGTACGCGCGTCCTCGTCCTAGGGGCGGGGCCCGCTCAGCTCGGCCTGCTCGCGGCGGCGCGGGAGCGCGGCCTGCACGTGATCGCCGCCGACCGCGATCCTGCCGCACCCGGATTCCGCTACGCCGACCGGCGCGCGATCGTCTCGGCCGAGGACGAGGTCGGCATCGACCGGCTGGCCGAGGCCGAGCGGGTCGACGGCGTGATCGCGCCCGGGATCGACTGGCCCGTCGCGATCGCCGCGCGCGTGACCGAGCGGCAGGGGCTCCCGCATCCCATCTCGCCTGCGTCGGCGGTGCTCGTGACCTCGAAGCTGAAGCAGCGTGAGCGCTTCACCGGCGCGGGAGTGCCCCAGCCCGGCTTTGCCTTCTGCCGCACCGAGGAGGAGGCGGCGGCGGCTGCCGTCACGCTCGGGTATCCCTGCGTCGTCAAGGCGCCCGATCGCCAGGGCCAGCGCGGGCTGGCCCTCGTGCGGACGCCCGACGAGATCGGCTCTGCAGCGGCGGAGGCGCTCGGCGTGTCGCGCAGCGGCCTCTGCCTCGTCGAGCAGTACGAGCCGGGCCGCGAGGTGACGGTCAACGCCTTCTCGGTCGGCGGGCGCTTCTTTCCGCTCACGATCACCGACCGGGAGGTCGCCGACCCGCCCGCGTTCGGCGTTGCACTCGCGCACGTCTGGCCGAGTGCGCTCGCTCCCGCGCAGATCGGCGCGGCGGTGGAGGCGGC
>JBOHAW010000186.1:0-4459 GCA_050697975.1 Gaiellaceae bacterium | reverse complement strand
GTCGACAGGAATCCATCCCGGTGCCCGCCGCCGTGCGCGACGGCCACGGCGGGCAAGAAGAGCGAGAACGCGATCGTCGCGAGCAGGGCGCGCATGGCTTCAATCGTGCCATGGCGCGCCGTTAGTGCCTCAAGAACGCGCGGCTATACTGGCTCGCTCATGGCCAGCGAGACCATGGGCAGAGAGCAGGTCGAGGAAGGCGTCTGGACGAAAGGTCCGGACGGCGAGCTCGTCCCCGATTACGAGTCCACGTTCCCGACGATCAACGAGGGCGAGGTCGTCCACGGCACCGTCGTGCGAGTGGACAAGGACGAGGTGCTCGTCGACATCGGCTACAAGTCGGAGGGCGTCATCCCGGTCTCCGAGCTCTCGATCCGGCGGTCGGTCAACCCGACCGACGAGGTCAGCATCGGCGAGGAAGTCGACGCGCTCGTGCTCACCAAGGAGGACGCAGAGGGCCGGCTGATCCTGTCGAAGAAGCGCGCCCGCTTCGAGATGGCGTGGAAGCGCATCGAGGGAGCCGCCGAGAGCGGCGAGCCGGTCATCGGGAAGGTGATCGAAGTCGTCAAGGGCGGCCTGATCCTCGACCTCGGTGTGCGCGGCTTCCTGCCGGCCTCCCTCGTCGACATCCGCCGCGTCCAGGACCTCGACGAGTTCTTGGGCCAGGAGCTCCGCTGCAAGGTGATCGAGCTCAACCGCTCGCGCAACAACGTCGTCCTCTCGCGGCGCGCGGTGCTCGAGGACGAGCGCAAGGAGATGCGCCAGGCGATCCTCGACCGGCTGTCGCCCGGCGACGTGGTCGACGGCCAGATCTCGAACATCGTCGACTTCGGCGCCTTCGTCGACCTCGACGGCATGGACGGCCTGATCCACATCTCCGAGCTCTCGTGGAGCCACGTGAACCACCCGTCCGAGGTGCTCGACATCGGCCAGGACGTGAAGGTAAAGGTGCTCGACATCGACCGCGAGCGCCAGCGCATCTCGCTGGGCCTCAAGCAGACGCAGTCGGATCCCTGGCAGCAGGTGCTCGAGAGCTACGGCGAGAGCGACGTCGTCGAGGGGCGCGTGACGAAGGTCGTCACCTTCGGCGCCTTCGTGGAGATCCTGCCCGGAGTCGAGGGGCTCGTGCACATCTCCGAGCTCGCGCAGCACCACGTCGAGAACCCGCGCGAGGTCGTCTCGCAGGGCGACGCTGTCAACGTGCTCATTCTCGAGATCGACGCCGAGCGCCGCCGCCTGTCCCTGTCGCTGAAACGCGTCGAGGACGACGCCGTGCCGCGGCCGCGCGCCGACGGAGCCGAGTCGGTGCACTTGACGCCGAATCTCGATCTCTCCGAGGAGGTCTTCAGGGAGACTCCGGCGGCCGTCGAGAAGACGGCGGAGCACGCTGCGGACGCCGGCGACGAGGCCGATCCGGCGGCGATCGCGGCCGAGGAGGCGACGATCGTCGCGGGCGCCGTCCCGGTGGCCGAGCCCGAAGCGGTAGCCGAGCTCGACGTCGCCGAGCCCGAAGCGATGGCCGAGCCCGAAGCCGAAGCGGTAGCCGAGCCAGAAGCTGTCGCCGAGCCCGAAGCGGTGGCCGAGCCCGAAGTCGAGGCGGTACTCGAGCCCGAGCCTGAGTTCCGGGCAGAGGCAGCGGAGCCTGCGGAAGAGCCGCCTGCGGCCGAGTCCGGCGAGCCCGAAGAGTCGTCCTAGCGGTCGCGATCACCGGCGGCATCGGGGCGGGTAAGAGCGAGGCCCTGAGGGCGTTCGCCCGCCACGGGGCGGCGGTCGTCTCGAGCGACGAGATCGTGCACGGGCTCCTGCGGGAGGAAGGCGAGGTGCGCGACGCCCTGTTGGAGCGGTTCGGGCCCGGCATCCTCGACGAGCGGGACCAGATCGACCGGGCGCGCGTGGGGGAGATCGTCTTCGCCGACCGCGGCGAGCTCGCCTGGCTCGAGGCACTCCTGCACCCGCGCGTCGTGCGGGAGTATCTCGCGTGGCGGGAGGAGCTCGGGCGCGGCCCCGATCCGCCGGCGGTGTGCGTGACCGAGGTGCCACTCCTGTACGAGGTCGGCGGCGAGGACCGCTTCGACGCCGTCGTCGTCGTCACGGCGCCGGCCGACCTGCGTGCCGCGCGCACGGCTCTTCCGCCCGACGACCGCGCCGAGCGCTTGCTCCCCGACGCCGAGAAGGTGCGGAGAGCCGACTTCGCCTACGTCAACGACCGCTCGCTCGAGGAGCTGGACGCATTCGTCGGCGGCGTCATGCGGGAGCTGGAAGGACGCGCGTGACCCGCGTCGTCGGCGCCGTCGTCGTCCTCGCCGCCGCTGCCGGCGTCTTCGCGTACGTGCAGGAGACCAAGCCGGCGCCGTATGCACGGCTGCTCTACCCGCTCGAGTACGAGACGATCATCACGGGGCACGCGCGCAACTACCGTCTCGACCCGGCGCTCCTCGCGGCGGTGATCTATCAGGAGAGCCGCTTCCGCGCCGACGCCGAGTCGCCGTCGGGCGCGATCGGGCTCATGCAGGTCTTGCCGGATACGGCCAAGGGCATCGCCGTGCGCACCGGCGGGAGCCGGTTCCGCGTCGCCGATCTCTACGAGCCCGAGATCAACGTGCGGTACGGCTCGTGGTACCTCCGGCACCTGATCGACAAGTACGGCGGCCTCGAGCCCGCGCTCGCCGCCTACAACGCCGGCCAGGCCAACGTCGACCGGTGGCTCGCGGACGGCGGCGGGATCCGCTTCACCGAGACGCGCCGCTACGTCGACGAGGTGCTCGAGAACCGGGACCTGTACGCGCGGACGTATCCCCAGCTGGCCGGATGACACGAGCGCGGCCTCGGAGATCTGCTCAGGGCTGGGAGAGCCGGTCCCAGAGGTTCTGGAGAATGCGGCGCACGGGCCAGATGATCGCCGCCCCTCCGAAGTCGAGCGCGCCGGCGGCGAACACCCGCGCGCCGGCGGCCGTCTCGTAGTAGGTCATCTGCGCCGTGAGCCCCGGCCCGAGCAGGTCCGGGATCTCGGCCAGCACGCGCGTCCCCGGTGGCGAGTCGCGGGTCGTCGCGTCGATCTCGATCCCGAAGCCGCCGTTCGGCTCCCCGAAGGTGGAGCCGTCCGAAAGGCCGGTGTCGGCCCAGAGCCAGGGGGCGGCGGCGGCGTTGCGGACGACGAACGGGCGCTGCACCCGGCCGTCGTCGTTGGCCCGGTACTGGACGCCGATCAGCGCCGACTCCGGCTTGCCCACCTGGCGGAACAGAGCCGCCCGGCGCAATAGACCGTCGCTCTCGCGCACCCGCCAGAAGAAGTTGTTCGCCGACAGGAATGCGAGGTTGCCGCCCAGATCGCGGTAGCGCGTGACGAGGTCGAACGTCCGCTCGGTCACGTACTCGTGGTGGCCGGCGAAGACGATCAGGTCGTAGCGTCGGGCGAGAAAGGCGCCGGTGGCGACCCGGTCGAAATCGGAGTCGGCGAGGTAGTCCACCTCCTTGCCCGTCCAGGCGAGCCAGTGCAGGAAGCCGAGGTCATACCTGGCGTAGTGCGGCGGGACGCCGCGGCGGAGGAAGGGTCGCCCGAGCCGGACGGTCGCGTTCGGCGGGCCTGCGTACCACGTGTCGCCCCAGCCGTCGCCGTCGAGGTCGCGGAAGTTGTAGGCCTGCCAGGTGTACGTCGGCAGGACGACGGCGACGCGGTGCCAGCCGAGCCGGGGCGGCCGGACGACGAAGGGCGCGTAGCCCACGCGCCCGTCCGGCGCGGTCAGCTGCGCGAAGTAGAAGCCCGTGGTGAGCGCAGGAATCCGCAGCCGGACGCCGTGGGGCGCCCGGCGCCAGCGGGTCCAGCGGAGGGTCAGCGGCTCGCTGACAGGCACGCCGTTCATGACGTTGTCCGCGTGGGTGTGGACCTTCTCCGGGCCCGCACGGAAGAGCTGGACCGAGAGGGACGGCGCGTCGGAGGACACGCTCAGCCCGGCAAGCTGCCCGGGCGCGTAGCTCGCACGGCCGAAGCCGGCGTCGATCCCGAGCACGCGGATCACGGGGGTCGAGCGCCGCAGCCCGCCGAGTGCCCTCGCCGCGCCGAGGGTCCGGCTGTTGCCCGCCTCGTCGGCGACGGTGACGCGCACGAGGTACGTACGCGGGTTCAGGTGCCTCGCCGGGGCCCAGAAGAGCGTGTGCCGCCCGCGGTCGAGATGCCGCAGCTGCGTCGAGACGGGTACCGGCTCCTTCCTCGTCCGCGTGACGACGAAGCGCACGAGCGCCGGCTCGCTGAGGTGGAAGGTGACCTCGGCCCGGTCGCGCGCGCCATCGCCGTTCGGGCTGATCGTCGAGAAGAGCGGCCCGTCGCCGGCGAAGGGGGCACCGCCGTTCGAGACACGGAAGTCGGAGACGAGCGGGGCGGTGCGGTCGCCCGTGCGCGGCGTCGCGGCGGGCCCGACCGGCGCGACCGCCAGCCCGAGCGCGAGGAGGGCCAGCCGACGCA
>JBOHAW010000185.1:0-4870 GCA_050697975.1 Gaiellaceae bacterium | reverse complement strand
CCCCCGCGCTGGCGCTCGAGCGCAAGCGCGGCGGACTCGAGCAGGCGGCCGGCCGTCTCCGCACGCTCTCGCCGCGCTCGACGCTCGCGCGCGGGTACGCGATCGTGCGCGCCGGGGAGGGAGTCGTGCGCTCCGTGGCGACGCTCGACGAGGGTGAGCGAGTCGAGGTCGAGCTCGCCGAGGGCGCGTTCGGGGCTCGCGTCGAGGACATCCGGCCGTGACGGACGAGTTGACCTTCGAGGCCGCTCAGCGGGAGCTGGAGGGAATCGTCGAGCGCCTCGAGCGCGGCCAGGCCGGGCTCGACGAGGCGATCGCGCTCTGGGAGCGCGGCGAGGAGCTGTATCGCTTCTGCGTCGGGAAGCTCGACGCGGCCCACGGGCGCATCGAGGAGCTTGCACGCCGCGCCTCCAGTCCATAGTCTCGACCCGGTGTCGTCCCGGACCGACCTCCTGCGGCAGGTTCCGCTCTTCTCCGATCTCGAGAAGCGCGAGCTCGAAGAGCTCGCCGGCTCGCTCAAGGAGCGGACGTTCAGGGAGGGCGAAACGGTGGCGAGCGAAGGCGAGGGAGGCGTCGGCTTCTTCGTGATCGAGGAAGGCGAGGCCAAGGTGACCGTGCGCGGCGCCGAGCGCGGCACGCTCGGCCCCGGCGACTACTTCGGCGAGATCGCACTCATCGCGGAGACCGACCGGACGGCGACGGTCGTGGCCGCGACCGAGCTGCGCTGCCTCGGCATGACCTTCTGGGACTTCCGGCCGTTCGTCGAGGACAACGGGAAGGTCGCCTGGAAGATGCTCACGGTGCTCGCGAAGAAGCTCAGCGACGCCGAGCAGCGAGCCGGCTAGATCTGAGATCCCGGACGAGAAGTCGCAATTTGCGACCTTCTCGCTGCGCGCCGCCGTAACGAAGCGTCGCCGTCCACCGTTTGCCCTACATCTGACGGGGGTCAGAACGGGAGGCGAGCATGGGACGGTTTCTGCGGCGGGTACGCCTGCTCGGGGCACTGGCAATCTTCTTGGCGCTACCCACGTTGGTGGCGTCCGCTGCTGCTCCGCCGGGTACGTACTTCAACGGCTTCGAGACGAACACCGCCGGCTGGTTCAACTTGAGCGGCGCCACGATCACGCGTGTCCCGTCGGGTTACGCCGGCAGCGGGTACGCCAGCGGGATTTCCTCGGCTTCGGGGAGCTATCACGCGAGACTCGGGCTTGACCCGAGCCCCGACACGTGCGCGTCCGGAGGGGGCCCGCAACCGATCCACTACGGCTCGTACACGAACTGGGGCGGCTACAGCTCGCTCTTTCCCACGGGCGGATACTTCACCCGTCTCGACATCTACCTCGATGTCCAGTGGGCACAGACACACCTCGACCGCCGCTTCGACTGGGCGTCGGCCGTCAACGACACGATAGGCCAGCACCAGCGCGATTTCGTCTTCAACGCCGGGACCGATCCGCTCGGCTTCGTGATCTCGGGCAGCAACAACTCCACTCGCTGCGGTGCGTTTCCGGCGAACCCGGGCAACACGCCGATTCACATCGCGACGTCGGGCTGGTACACGTTCGAGCACGCGTTCACCGGTGTCGCCGGCGGCCCGCTCGTCGTCACCATGCGCGTGATCGACAAGACGACGAGCTTGGTGCTCGGCACGTGGATTCGGAGCACTCCGACCGACATCATCGGCGTCACGGTCGGCGGCAACCGCTACGGCTGGTTCGTCCAGAACGAGATCGACGACCTCGCGATCGACAACAGCGAGCGGACGGGCATCGTCAGCACTCCCGGCTGCGAGCTCAAGATCAGCGACGGGGGCAAGATCACGGCCCTCAACCAGGACGAGGCGACCTTCGGCGGGAACGCGAAGGTGTCGGCGTCGGGAGCGACCACGGGCCAGCAGACGTACCACGATCACGGTCCGATGCAGCCGATGTCCGTGAAGGCCCTGACCGTCGAGGCAGTGATCTGCAGCGACGATCGGACGACGGCGGAGCTCTACGGCACTGCGAGCGTCGACGGCGAAGGCGAGTACGAGTACCGCATCAAGCTCGTCGACAACGGTGAACCGGGGACCGACGACGTGTACGGGATCACCATCCCGGGCGTCGCCTACGCCTCCGGCGATCAGACGCTCGACGGAGGAAACGTCCAGATCCGCTAGGAGGATCTTCCGAGAGGGCGGCTCCAGCGGGCCGCCCTCTCACTCCGATCAGTCGCTGCGTGTCTCCTCGTCGACCACGGGCGCCGGGGCCGTGCCGCCGTCGGCCTCGGCGATGCGCGCAGCCGCGGCCGCCTGGTTCCGCTCGTCCTTCTTCTCCTGCTTCAGCGCGCGGCGCTCCTTGACCGTCCGCTCCCGCATCATCTTCGCCATCGTCGTCTGCCGTTTCGAACTCATCCGAGTCCTTCCTTTCGCTCGACCTGCCGCGTTCCGGGGACGTTTGCCTAGCTACACCGTACCGCCAGAAGCGGTCTGACCTGCTGCGGCGGCCGTGCGCTCACGCGTAGGGCTCGCCCATGGGGATCGCGAGGCGGGCGGGTCTGAGCGCGTCGAGGCGGTGGATCAGGTCGTCGCCGCCTCGCCAGCCGTCGGCGGAGACCGACAGCCACCGGCCGTCCTCGCGGACGACCCCGCGGGTCCGGTCGGTGTACTCGAGCACGCCGACGCAGTCCTCGAAGAGGATCGTGCCGGGTCCCTCCTCGTCGATGTACGAGATGCCCGTTTCGCCGAGCACCACGGTCTCTTTCCTCCGCCGAAACGGCAGCCCGCTCGGCGTGTAGCGCTTGCCCGGGACGGCCTCCTCCACCCACGGCGGTTGGCGCGGGAATCTCGCCGGGAGCTCGAGATCCTCGGGCGCGAGCACGAGCGCCGTCTCCAGGGCGCGGGCTAGAGCGCCGGCGGCGCTCTCCGGGCTGACCGCCTCCTCCTCGCCGAGGATCTGCTCCTTCGTCTGCACGGGCCCGCCGACGAGCTCGTTCGTCGCGGTGTAGTCGAGGAAGTCGGCCGTCGAGAGCGGATCGGAGAGCCAGCGTCGGGTGCGCTTCAGCTCGCGCTCGAGCTCCTCCGGGCTCGGGCCGGCCGAAGCGACCTCGTCGAGCACAGCCAGGAAGCCGTCGCGCGCCTCGGGCAGATGGCCCTCGAGGGCGTCGGCGACGAGGAAGACGTGCACGGCGTCCGACGTGAGCGGGTCGTACTCGAGCCCGACCGAGTAGGTGACTCCGAGGTCGTAGCGGAGGAGCGCCTGGGCGCGGTCCCGGGCGACGTTCGCCGCGATGCGAACGTCGACGCTGCGCTCGGCGAGGAACGAGGCCGAGATCCCGTCGGAACCCCACCTCGTCGAGCCCGGCAGAGCGAGCCAAGGGATCGGCGCCGGCTCGGGAGGCGGGACGCGGCGTCCGTGCGGCAAGGGCAGCGAGAGAGTCTCGGGAGGCGGCCCCGTCATCCAGACGACCGCGTTCTCGGCCGTGAAGTGCGCCGCCGTCCAGGCGGCGACCTCCTGCGCCTCGAGCCTCCGCAGCCCCCACTGGTCGTGGACGACGAGCCCGTGCCGGGCCGCCCCGAAGCGGGTTCCGTACAGCTCGACGTACGCGCTTTCGGACGCGCCGACCTCCTCCGAGCGCAGGATCCGGCGCTCCGCCTCGAGTCGTTCGAGCGGGAGTCCGGCGAGCTGCTCGCACCGCTCCTGGAGGAAACCGGCCACTTCCTCCCGCGTGCCGGTGGCGTAGAACGAGGTGTGAATCGTCCCCGCCGCCGCGTTCATCTCGAAGTCCGCCAGGTCGTGCGCCGGCATCGCCAGGTGCTCGACCATGTGGGTGATGCCCGCGGTCGCAAAGGTCTCGTCCACGCGGCCGACGCGGAAGTACACGCACGCGGTGAACGGCTCCGGCGTCTCCGCCCAGAAGACGGGGACGCCGTCCACTTCCGTCCGGTGAATCTCGACCCCGAGCGTTCCCGCGCCGTCGACCGTCTCGCTCACGCGCGCATGCTAAAGCTCGCGGCCGAGGCGCTCCCCGAGCGCGGCGAGATCCTCGCGCGCCCGGCCCGGATCGCCGGAGAGCGCGACCGTCTCGACCCCGGGGAGCGGCTCGACGACACGGCCGCCGAAGACGACGCAGCGGACTCCTGCGGCGCCACAACGGCGAGCGATCTCGCCCGGCGCCTTGCCCGCGACGGTCGTCCCGTCGACCGCCCCCTCCCCCGTCACCACGACGTCGAAGCCGCTCGGGTCGAAGCCGATCTGCTCGAGGACGAGCGACGAGCCGGGCACGAGCTCGGCGCCGAGAGCGGCGAGGGCCGCGCCGAGCCCTCCCGCGGATCCCGCTCCGGGCGCCTCGGCGTACGGCGCGAGCTCGGGCATCGCCGCAAGCCGCGCCTCGAGCTCGGCCGCCTGCTCGGGCGTCGCGCCCTTCTGCGCCGCGTAGACGCGGGCGGCGTCGACGAGGAGCGCCGAGACGTCGCACGCCACGCGCGTGGGCGCGGGCAGCTCCCGCAGCACCTCGCGCAGGCCGGCGCCGCCGTCGACCGTCGCCGTCCCGCCCAGGCAGACGAGCAGCGCCCGAGGCCGCCCGACGGCTGCGACGAGCTCTCCGAGCCCGCGGCTCGAGGCCCGCATCGGATCGAGCCGAGCCGGATCGAGCGGCACGGCTTCGGCGGCCTCGACGGCGGCGGTGCCGTCGGGAAGGAGCAGCCAGCGAGCCCGCTTCGGACGTCCGAACGCGTCGGAGACCTCAGCCTCGCGCCACTCGCCGCCCCGGGCGGCGGCGAGCGCATCGAGCGTCCCCTCGCCCCCGTCCGCCACCGGAAGCTCGACGGACTCGATCCCGACGGCCCGGAAGCCCTCGGCGAGCGAGGCGGCCGCCGCCCCGGCGGACAGGACGC